>CAIVNT010000396.1 GCA_903907305.1 uncultured Ignavibacteriota bacterium | reverse complement strand
TTTGGAAAGAGCCGTACCACTGTTTGTCTGAATGTCATACTGTTGCACTGGAGGTAGTTGTACTGTTGAATAGTGCATCATTCATGCCAACATTATTTTCGTGTAGGTATTCCCGAAAAGTTACAATTCAAACCAGAATCGAGGAAATATTTTTCATCGGAGTAAATTCATATTTTTTTATCTGTTGAATTAATCTTCACTTATTCTCTTCGTTTTTAAAAAAAACGATATACTTGTAAATATGCTGTAATCATTCTCTTTTTATTTCACCCTAATTCCCTTCAAGTGTCGGATTTTCCTACAGTGATATTCGGGAATTCCCACAGACAAGAATGCATTTCATAAGATCAATATTTTGGAAGTTCACTCCAACATCAACAATGACATAGCTTTACAGTATTCAATAAATTGAGGCACGTTGTTTGTCATACAATGAGATAATGTAACACCCGTAATACTCTTTCACTGAACATCATCATAAAGGAGACTTATCATGTTTAACTCATTCGATTCGGAAACTATGTGGCTGACCATTACCAATGCAGGACTCGGAATTGTCACTTTCATCTGCATTCTCGCCGTAGGCGGCGTTGTTGCAAAAGAATTATTCGCCGACATCCGTTCAAAAGTATTTCTGCCGCATTTACAGGATGACCACTCGTTCGATCTCGGCGGTCTCGGCATTACCATGGCGGACGGCGGAAAAAGGATCGACGAAAAAGACACAGCGAGAAAATATTCACAGAACGATGATGGACCAAATATTCAACGTTCCGAGAACTGAACAAACTCTTTAGAGTGAGAGGTGCGTTATGCGATGTCAATTTTTACGGGAAGCACAAGTGAAGTTCTGCCGCGCGTCGGCATACCGGAAGATGATCGTCCGGCTTGCCGAGCAGACGGAGAATGAACGATGCTCATCGAAAGAATATGTCAATTGCTCCGCGGCAAAACAGCATTTAGAAGATAATCCCAGCAGCAGTCATTGTCCTTTCCTGCATGAGAGTCTCGTGCAATACTGTTCCGCCGCTGCCGTCACGAAGTATATTCCGTACACTGAATCGGTCCTTTCACAATGCGGAACGGACAGTCATAAATACTGCGAATTACATCTTGCACTTTCTCAGCCACAAGAACCTTCCGCTGAAAGAGAAGACCGCCCGGTGTACATCACTGCGATTGACAGTGTGAAGATCCCCGAAGGACTCTCCTACTCTTCCAATCACATGTGGATCGAAATCGGGAGTGACGGTGTCTGCCATATCGGGATCGATGCATTCTTAACGAGAGTGCTGGGCACGATCGACCACGTGACATTCGTGACGACGAAAGGATTCCATCGTCCGTCTGTTTCATTTTCAGTGAATGGTGTGGATCTGCAATTCATCTTCCCTGTTTCCATGAACATCACGCGCGCCAATACGTATCTCCGGAACAATCCGGAAAAGATCATAGCGGATCCATACACCGCCGGCTGGCTCTTCGAAGCAACGGAAGACAAAAGTAAAAACAGATCTGTCCAATTTGAAGGCTTGATCTCCGGGAAACAAACGTCCGAATGGATGGCAAAAGAGATGGAACGAATGACGGCATACGCCCACTGTCTTGCATCGCAACCGGATATCAACGGGACGATCATGATGGCGGACGGAGGATATTTTCAACCCGGGATCGCACAGAAATTAACACGCGCTGAACTGCTCACAATGTATAACGATTTCTTTTCACCGATCACTTTGTGGAAACAACAATCATGAGAGACAAGATACTTTTATTGGCAGGATTCGTTATCGGATCATTGATCGGTTGGCAGGCTTTTCCGTTGGCATTATACAAGACGGAAGAACAACCAATGCAATTCAACCATAAAGTCCATACCGGCGAACAAGGCGGCATGGCGTGTACGGATTGTCACATCATCAATGAAACCGGACGTTTTCAGGGAGTTCCTACGATAGCGAAATGTGCAGAATGCCATGCCGCACCGATCGGGTCCACGAAACAGGAACAGCGAATGGTGGATGAGTACATCACACCGAACAAACAGATCCCATGGAAGATCTACTCACGGCAGCCGGACAATGCATTCTTTTCACATGCATCACATGTGACCATCGGCGAGATGAAATGCGAGGCGTGCCACGGTCCGCAAGGTTCATCCGAATCCTTGAAACCATATAAAGAGAATAGGATCTCCGGATACAGCAGGGATATTTGGGGTGTGAGTATTTCCGGATTCCAGTCGGAATCGTGGCAGGGAATGAAAATGTCAAAATGTATACGCTGCCATACAGACCGTGGACGAAAAGACGGCTGCATTGCGTGCCATAAATAATTTTTAACGATAATATTGGACAGATACCTCCATGAAACAATCAATAACACGAAGAGACATTCTTAAACTTACCGGCAGCGGGATTCTCGGCGTGATGCTCTCGCCTCTTCCGTGGAAACTTCTTGATGATTCCGCGATCTGGACACAGAATTGGGAACGGACTCCGAAACTTTCTCATGGACCGGTCACCACATTATTTTCGAATTGCACTCTGTGCAACGCCGGATGCGGATTACAACTGAAATGCGTCGAAGGAAGACCGTATTACGTGAGCGGAGTACGGTTGCATCCGTTCACGCACGGTTCACTTTGTGCACGTGGAATTTCAAGCCATCATATGGCTCATCATCCTTTGCGCATTATTCATCCGCATACTTTCAGCGGTAACGCTGGATCGAGCAGAATGACCGCTGTTTCATATCAAGATGCCGTGTCAGCGGTTGTTCAGAAAATCCGTTCTGCGAAAGGACGTATAGCAATTCTCGATCATCAGCCGGGTCGTGCGATCTCAGAAGTATATCGTTCTTTTTTACAGGAAACGAAAAATGGAATATACCTCACTTCCCCTTCCGGCGAGAATAGAACGTTGGATGCAGTGAAAGAAATGCTGAATAATTGCAAAGCAGAATTGGGCTACGATTTTGAGAATGCGAAACTGGTCGTTTCATTCGGCGCTCCATTATATGACGGATGGGGAATTCCCGGAAGAATGACAGCATTGAAGAACGGTCAGAGCTGCAAATTCATCCAGATAGATGGAGATCGCTCACGCACAGCGATGCAATCCAACCAATGGATCTCCATCACTCCCGGGACAGAAAAGCTTCTTGCGCTGAGCGTCGTGTTTGTGCTGCTGAATGACAATTTGGTTTCACAATCTGTTCGGCGGACAATCAATGATTATTCATCCTTTAAAACAGCCGTCGCACAGTATTCGCCTGAAGCGACCTCCACTGCAACTGGTATCTCAGCAAAAGTCGTCCGAGCGTTAGCACGTGAGCTTGCCTCGGCTGAGTCAGCCATTATTCTTTCGGGAGCAGATCCCGGCGGCGGACCATTCGATCTCGAAACTGAAAAGATCATTGCATCGTTGAATTTGCTGATTGGCAATGTGGGGAAATCCGGCGGTATCGTTGTAAAGAACAATTTTCCCGGTCAGGAACTTCATACAGCACAAATACAATGGACATCCGTTCCTGATCATTCCATTGAGGTACTCATTGTTGATAGTTCTGATTCGGGATATGCACTCCCCTGGAACTTGATCGAACAAAAACTCGTCGAGAAGAACCGCTGTATTGTCACTCTCTCACCAATTCTGAATGAGATCTCCGCGCATGCAGATTATCTTATCCCTGCTCCCGGGAATTTTGAATCCTTAATGGAAGGTCCTGCACCGGCGAGTAATACGACAGCAGTATTCTCTCTTTCAGCTCCAGTACTCACACGACAGGAAAATTGCGTTGAACCGATCGAACTGATAAAAGAACTTTCCGCGAAATTATCGTTTGCGCTGGTAATTCCTACACAGGAAGGTTCCTTACGCCAAAGAGCTGAAACGATCCATTTCGCCAAACGCGGTTCACTGTTCATCTATGCAGATCAGCAAACGAAATCAGTCAGCGATTATTCCACACCGGATGATCTCTACAATGAACTATTAAAAGGGGCTCTGTGGATGGATGAACCGGGGAAACAAATCCCGGTCCGTTCAATGACACTCTCCATTAATCTCTCTCCATTTTTCGCAGAACAACAAGGTGGATTGAAACTGATCGCTTATGGTTGGAGGGGAACGACATCATCATCACAGATGTCGCCGATAATGAGTAAACTCTTCCAGGAATCCGATCTTCGTTCTTCGAACGGATCCGTTTCGATCCATCCTGAAACGGCGGCAACTCTGGGATTAAAAAAACATGAATACGCTACTCTTTCCACAAAGAATGGAATGATGACAGTGAAGATCACTATCGATCCGACTGTTCACCCGAATGTGATCAAAGCATCCGTCGGTCCGCTGCCGAATGGCGCTGAGACACCATTAAATCCTGCAGGAGATAATATCCTGAATCTCTGTGAAGTGAAGAGCACCGGAACATGGCGCATCACGGACGCACAACTTCTGAAAGTATAATTATGGAAACGATGAACGAGAAGAAACATAAATACGGGATGGTGATCGATCTGGACAAGTGTAACGGCTGCGGTGCATGTACTGTTGCATGCGCAGTCGAGAACAATGTCCCTCCCGCAGTAGAGAAGATGAACAGCCGGAACGGCATCACGTGGCTTCGAGTATCAAATGTGAATCAGAACGAGAGTTTTACAGAGAATGATACCGTATTCGTTCCGATGTTCTGTCAGCAATGCGAAAAAGAAACTCCTTGTCTTACTGTCTGTCCGCAGAATGCTGTGGACATAGATCCGAATACGGGAATTGTCGGCCAGATACCGCAGCGCTGCCTGGGATGCCGGTATTGCATGACGGCGTGTCCTTATCACGCGCGTTATTTCAATTATTGGGATCCGCAATGGAGCGATGGAATGAAGCAGCAATTGAATCCCGACGTGTCTCCCCGGATGCGCGGTGTCGTGGAAAAATGCAATTTCTGTCACGGCAGATTGCATGCGGCGAAAGAAAAAGCTGCATCAATGGGAAACCGCGAGATCGATCCGAAGGAGTATGTCCCGGCGTGTGTTGAATCGTGTCCGAACAGCGCTATCACATTCGGTGATCTGAACGACCAAACATCTGTTGTCGCACAATTATCAAAACAAGGAAATGCGTTCCGTTTCCTCTCCCGTCTCGGAACTGAACCGAAGGTCTATTATCACTCAACAAGGGAATGGGTCCGTGCAATGGCGGAACAAAAAGGTCCGCACTCATTACGCGATTCACAATTTTCCGCCGAGGCAATTCATGGATAAACTTTTCATTCCCCGCGGTGTTCAGAGAACATCACTTCCGAAATTTTTGCTGTGGCTGCTTCCGTGGACAGGATTATTCGCTGTCGGCATTTATGCGATCTATCTTTGTCTTGCCGAAGGATTGTTCCACACGAATATGGATAATCGTTTCGCTTTCGGAATCTGGATCTTTATGGATCTGACCGTGATTGCCCTTGGTGCCGGTGCGTTCTTTACCGGATTCCTTCTCTACATTCTCCGCAAGAAGGAACTTTCCGCAGTCATCAACAGCGCAGTTGTGATCGGCCTTATCTGCTACAGCGGCGCAGTATTAGTATTGATGGTGGATGTCGGTCAGCCTCTGCGTGCGTGGTTCACATTCTGGCATCCGAATACACATTCCATGCTGACAGAAGTGACCTTCTGCCTTACGTGCTATCTGGTCGTCCTGCTGATCGAATATATTCCGATCGTATTGAAGAACAGAAAATTGCGTCAGATCCCGAAATTCCTCGTCTTTGAATTTGAACTGCACAAATTGATGCCGGTATTCGCAGCAGTCGGTGCATTTCTTTCATTCTTCCATCAAGGTTCGCTTGGGGGATTATTCGGAGTTCTGCGCGGACGTCCCTTCGCGTTTCGTGAGGAACTTGGGATATGGCCGTCGACATTCTTCCTGTTTGTTTTTTCCGCTGCTGCTGCGGGACCAAGTTTTATCATGCTCACGACGCTGCTGGTAGAAAAGCTCACACGAAAGAGACTCGTCCGTTCCAGCATCTATCAATTTCTTGGAAAACTCTCGGGATCGATGCTGATCGGATATGTATTGTTGAAATCGATCGATACCCTTATCTGGATCAACAGTACTTCTCCTGGGAATGGATTCCCCGCGTTTGAATTCTACGAAACACAGTCTTTCGGGACGTGGATCCTCTTTTCCGAGATCGTTCTGTTCGGTCTTTTCCCCGCACTGATTCTGTTGAGCAGCAGATTGCGAATGAATCGGGTACTCCTTTTCGGTTCCGCATTTCTCGTCTGCTGCGGTATCATGCTGAATAGATTTGTTATGACGATCCAAACACTGGCACTGCCGACACTTCCCTTCGATGAGTTCCTGACCTATGCTCCAAGTTGGGAAGAGGTTGCGGCATTTCTGTTCGTTGTTGCGTACGGTGTTATTCTCTATTCTTTGACATACCGATACACAACCATCTTCCCGCAAGAACGTGAACTCGCCTTGGGCCGTAATGAAGAGCATGGTGAACTTTCGGCAGCCCAATCGACCGATGACGGTTCCCGGCAAAACTCGTTTTCGGCAAAAACGGTCAACCGAACAATTTCATAATAGAATAAATTTAATCGGAGTTTTTATGATACCATGGGTGTATGAATTTCACTGGACAGCGTTTCACATTATTTTTCTTACTGTCTTCGGTACGGTCGGCTTGATCGTTGCTACAACAATGCTGATGGTATTCAATCGTTCCAAAACGGCGAAACAGACCGGACGAGTTGAAGCAATTCAATGGCATTCGGATTTTCACGATCTGCCGTCCGGAATGAGAACGTGTCGGCACGAATTCTCGGGTGATGTTCAGCACCGCACGTGCAACAACGAATTCCGGTGCGAATCATGTTCCGTCCATCTTGCGTTCGTTTCGATGAAAGGAGAGCCGGTTTCTCCGCTTCTTTTACAAAACAATGTGCTGGGATTTTCGATGCCCCATGACCGGTATTATCATCGCGGCCATGCATGGGTGAAGAAAGATCCTGACGGAAATTGTCTGGTGGGATTGGATGATTTCGGAACACGTCTCGTCGGAACAATCGAATCTATGGAACTTCCCGAGATCGGGAAGAAGATCCACCTGAACGGCATCGGCTGGACGATACATACTCTTGGTGTGAAACTGCGCATTCTCTCTCCTCTTGAAGGAGAAGTGATCGCCCATGGGACAGAAAAGGACAGATGGCTCATGAAGATCAGACCGAGCGATCCGCAGAATGCGACAGTACATCTTTTGCGGGAAACAGAGATCCGTCCATGGATCATGCGTGAGATGGAACGGCTGCAATTCTCATTCGCAACGAGCGGTGCCGGAATAACATTAGCCGATGGAGGAGAACTGATCCCGGATTTCCACAAACATTTTCCGAATGCGGATTGGGACGGGGTATTGGGACAGATGTTTTTGGAGGCGTGAAGCCTGAACTTTACGATGACCGTCACCGTAAAAGGGACGGTCTTCTTTGTAAAATTATTCTTTTATCACTTCAAGATACAATTCCTCAACTTTCAATCTCGCCCACGGTGTTTTCCGAAGAAAAATTAAACTTGATTTGATGCTCGGATTCTCATTGAAGCAGCGGATCTTGATGCATAACCCCAGTTCTTCCCAGCCGAAATGTGCGACAAGATGATTCAGGATCGTCTCCAGTGTTTTTCCATGAAGCGGATTATTCGATTGAGTGGTCATTGATTATTGTGTTGAACGTTTATGCTTTCGTGTCAGGTTTTCTGATGCTAATCGTTATTGTTGCTAGATGCACTTCTCTGAGAAAAAAGGTCAATCCGATCACTAAGACGAGCGTGGCGGACGAAAAAAATAGTCCTATTGCCCACTGCAGCGGCGCAGCGAACATCACTTCAAGAAAAAGCGTCGTGATGACAAGACAAACAAGCAACGCCGCGATAGTGAATGCGGTGATCGCATAACTTGTGAAATGACGGCGTCTCTCTAAAATATGCAGTTCCTCTTCCGTTACTTCACGGTTCGGTTGCAGCGCAGTATGTCCCCCTTCTGTCAGGAAACGTCCGCGGTCGATGATCCTGCTCAATCTTCCGGTCATTACACCGAGCATTCCCGCGATCGCCGTCAAGAGGAACACCGGAGCAAGTGCGAGTTGAATTGCTGTTGCTATATCGTTGATATGGTCAGGATTCATTCAGGTTCTCCTCGTTGAAGGACAATTCACAATTTGTTCAGCAAAAATAAAAATATACTGTAAGAACTAATTTCAAAACTTTAATGACGTCAATACACTTATTTGACTTTTCCGGACACCCTGGAAGGGTGTCCTACATTCGTGTTTATTCGTGTTATTCGTGGATAATTCTTCGCGAATCTTCGCGTTCTTTGCGGATGTCTATTTGACCGGCTTCAACAGTAGATCATGGAAATCAAAACTGAAACTTATACATTCGAATTTATTATTATCCTGCTACCTA
>CAIVNT010000395.1 GCA_903907305.1 uncultured Ignavibacteriota bacterium | reverse complement strand
TATTTTCATGATGATCGGAGTGGCTGCATTCCTCGGAATCGTCTTTCTGACACTTCAGCGTTTTCTCGGACCGCATCGTCCGAATCCCGAAAAACTTTCGACCTATGAAAGCGGAATGCCCCCCATCAAATCTGCACGCGAGCGTTTCTCCGTGAAGTATTATATGGTCTCGGTACTCTTCATCCTGTTCGATATCGAAGTGATCTTTTTATATCCCTGGGCGGTGAACTTTCGCACGTTAGGATTGTTTGGATATATTGAGATGATCACATTCATCATCATCCTGCTTGTCGGTTACATTTATATCTTGAAAAAAGGAGCTTTGCAATGGGATTAGAACACGCCTTAGGGGATACCGCGCTCACCACAACAATCGATTCCGCCATCAACTGGTGCAGAAAGAATTCCATCTGGCCGATGCCGCTCGGAATTTCCTGCTGTGGCATTGAGATGATGGCGTTTGCTATGCCTCGTTTCGATGTTGCCCGTTTCGGTGCTGAAGTATTTCGTTTTTCTCCACGCCAATCTGATCTCTTATTGGTGGCCGGAACCACAACCTACAAAATGGCAACCGTCGTCCGAAAGATCTATGACCAGATGCCCGATCCGAAATGGGTGATCGCTATGGGTGCCTGCACTTCCTCAGGAGGCATGTATAGAACATATTCTGTTGTTCAGGGAATCGACCAATTTCTTCCTGTGGATGTATACGTGGCAGGCTGCCCTCCCCGTCCCGACAATCTTCTTCACGCATTGATAATGATTCAAGAAAAGATCCAGCGCGGCGAAAGTCGCGGGACACCAATGACCGTTGCAGCGGAACAGAAAGAACAGCAACTGCTTCAGATCCAGGGCGTAAACAATAATTGATCGTCTATTATAGAGCATACGTCAGATCTCCAAGCGCTGCCGTGTTTCACTGAAATCCAAATCATAATCCGTTTGACACTATGTTAACGACAGTCGTAGAGAAACTCACCGCTGCATATCCTAACAGTATTGTTTCCGTGAATGAATTTCGCGGCGAGACTACGGTTGTGGCCAAGAAACAGCAGATCGTAGAGATCTGCCGATTCCTTAACGATGATGCAGATTCATTATTCGATTATTGTTCCGATGTCTGCGGAGCGGACGCATATACACCAGAGAACCGCTTCGAGGTGATCTATAATCTTTACTCCACCAAATTGAATCATAGGATCAGAGTGAAAGTTACCGTGGACGAAGCGGATATTCACTGCCCCTCTGTCACCTCAATCTGGCCCGGTGCTAACTGGCCGGAACGCGAAACATTTGACATGTTCGGGATAATCTTTGACGGACATAACGATCTCCGCAGAATGTATATGCCGGAAGAATTTGAATATCATCCCCTCCGTAAAGATTTCCCGATGATGGGTGTTCCGGATTCGATTCCTCTTCCACGAAAATAATTATACTATAATAGAACATACCGATGAATTTAGAACAAGCAATGGAAGTTCGGCAGCAGAGGATTCTCGCTGCATTAGAGAATAAGAACACCAGCGTCTATTTTGATGATGCGTTGGAGAATCAGATGATCCTGAATATGGGTCCTCAGCACCCGGCAACGCACGGTGTTCTTCGTCTGCTGATCAAATTAGACGGAGAGACAGTTGCAGCGTGCGTACCGGAACTTGGTTATCTCCACCGCGGTTACGAAAAACTTGCAGAGAATTGCTCCTACCACGAATTCATTCCTCACACCGATCGCCTTGATTACCTCTCCCCGCTAATGAACAATACGGCATACGTTCTGGCAGTGGAAAAACTTATCGGGATCGAAGCCCCAAAACGTGCCCAGTACATCCGGGTGATTATCTCGGAAATGGCCCGCATTTCCTCTCATTTGTTAGGAATTGGTGCATTAGCAATGGATGTCGGTGCGTTGACGGTTTTCACGTGGACATTCCGTGAACGTGAAAAGATGTACGATATATTCGAATTGCTGACCGGTGCCCGTTTCACCACCAGCTTTACGCGCGTCGGCGGTCTTGCACATGATATGACACCGGATGTTATCTCCGCAGTGAATGCATTCTTCGATCAGTTTCCCGAAAAATTCAATGAGTGCATTACCATGCTGAACACCAACCGTATTTTCGTGGAACGGCTGGACGGCGTCGGAATAATCACGCGTGAACAAGCCATCGCCATGGGGATGAGTGGACCAAATCTTCGGGCAGTGGGCATAGAATACGACCTGCGCAAAACACAGCCGTATCTTGTCTACAACGAACTCGATTTTGATATCCCGGTCTTGAACGACGGAGATTGTCTTTCCCGTTATTACGTCCGTCTGAACGAGGTAAAAGAAAGTGTAAAGATCATCCG
>CAIVNT010000394.1 GCA_903907305.1 uncultured Ignavibacteriota bacterium | reverse complement strand
TAGAACACGGATGACACGGAAAAAGTGGATTTACACGGATGATATTTCACACAAAGACACAAAGAAGAACAATAAATATATTAAAGACTGCAAAGAGAAATGTAGGACACCTTTTTAAGGTGTCCCAAAACAAAATGCAAGACCTATTAGCAAATAGAACACGTTTACCTGCCGGCTTTTTTGGCGGGCCTGCCCTCCAATAGGCGGTGATCAGACGGAAAACGCACGGATTTACACGGATAAGAAAAAAAAGGAAAAGCGATTCAACCTGCAAACAACGCTGGACAACGCGCAATTGAAAATTGAAAATGAAGAGCTATTGCACACAAAGAAGAGCGTGAGCAATAGAACACGCCCGCCAAAAAGCATGATGGGGCAATCGGGATGTTGGGAAGCATATCAACAATGAGATAGGAGTTGAAAAACTCACTTTGATTGTGTAAGATTAGGTTGAACTATTGAGGAGATGCGATGAAATACAGAGTTCTGATCGAGCAGGATGAAGACGGCATATTTGTGGCAGAAGTTCCTTCGCTTCCCGGATGTGTGTCTCAGGGAAAAACAAGAGAGGAAGCTGTTATGAATGTGCGTGAAGCGATGGTTGCTTACACTGAGAGCTTAAAAAAACATAATGAACCGGTCCCCCCTTCTATTTCTGAAGAAATAATAGAGTTATGACGAAGCTGCCCGTCCTTTCCGGCAGAGATGTCGTTAAGATGCTTGCGCGAGTTGGGTACGAATTTGACCATCAGCGAGGCAGCCATATTGTTTTACGATTGTCAGTTCAGCCGTATCGCCGGATAACGATACCGGATCACAAAGAGATCGCAAAGGGAACTCTTAGAGCGATCATTCGCGAAACGGGATTAACCGTGGACGAATTTACTGACTTAGCATAGATCAGATAGATGTTCTTAATAACGCGGATGCTTTACCGGATTATACTGTCGGACGAGCTCCGCTTCTTTTTTTACTTCAAGTGAGGGCCTGACTTTCACCGTGTTTTCAGCGAACGGTTTACTGCATCTGTAGGACACCCTGCCAGGGTGTCCTACAATGTTCTTTTGTTCCCAACCTGCTTGCCGTAGGCAGTTGTGACGTTGGGAACAAGATGTTACTGGATGCCAGCTTTCGCTGGCATGACATATGCCTCGCTGCTTGTCCGAAGGACTCCTTCGGAGCGGCGAGGATCTTTATTGAATATCATGCGCCGGTTATACCTTTCTATCTTTATGCTTATGACTGCCGCGTTCGCTCTTCTTAACAGCGCCGCGGGACAGACGCGCAGTATTGCTGAGCACGAGAAAACTTTCCCGCTCAGACAACAAAAGGTTGCGAACTCATCAGCAAGCGGATGGTTCGATGTAACATATTACCGATTAGAACTGACCATCACCGCCAATCCGAATTACCTTACCGGGAAAGTGACCATCTCCGGAATCTGCAAGCAGAACAATTCCCAATCACTAACGCTCGATCTGGCAAGCACGATGCATATCGATTCCCTCCGCGTGAACGGGACCGGCAGCAGTGTTGTTCAACACACAAGTTCGTTCGACATCTCCCTGCCGCGTCCATTCAATTCCGGCGAGATGATATCGGTGGAGGTCTTCTATCAAGGGACTCCCGTTCCATCCGGACTCGGAAGTTTTCTCTTCGCGAATCATAACGGAGCGCCGTGGATCTACACGCTGAGTGAACCATACGGCGCCATCGAATGGTGGCCGTGCAAGAATCTGGTGGAGGACAAAGCGGACTCATCGGATATCATCGTCACCTGCGATTCGGGTTACAAGGTCGGCTCGAACGGCATTCTCGTCTCGGTGACGAACAACAACAACGGCACTTCCACATGGTATTGGAAGGAACGGTACCCGATCTCCACGTATCTGATCGCGGTGTCCATCGCAAACTATGTAGAGTTCTCCAACTGGTTCAAGTATTCGGCGACGGACTCCATGGAAGTGCTCAATTATGTTCTTCCGGAACATCTTACCGATGCACAGCAGGCGCTGCCGAAGTCCATTCCGATGCTCAAGATCTTCTCCGATATGTTCGGACTCTATCCGTTCATCAAAGAAAAATACGGCCATGTCGATTTCGGGGCGGGAGGAATGGAACATCAAACGATGACCTCGCTCGGAAATTACCGGGAAGATATCGTTGCGCACGAACTTGCGCACCAGTGGTTCGGGGATATGATCACCTGCCGCACATGGAGCGACCTGTGGCTGAACGAAGGATTCGCCGAATACTCCGCCGGACTCTATCTGGAGAAACAATACGGCACCGCAGTGTTCCGGAATTATATGGATCCGGTCCTCAGCGCAGCAATGAATGCCGTGGGAAAGACCGGCAGACCGGACACGACGAATCCTTCCAAGCTGTTCAACTTCCAGCAGATCTATGCAAAAGGTGCGTCTACGCTGCACATGTTCAGGCACATCGTTGGGGATTCGCTCTTCTTCAAAACGATGAATACATACGCAAACACGCCGCAGCTGAGATACTCCAGCGCATCAACTGCAGATTTTCAGAATGTGTGCGAATCCGTAACGAACCGGGACCTTGATTATTTCTTCAACGAATGGATCTACGGCGAGAATGTTCCGACCTATCTTTATGTTTGGAGCTGGAGTTCTGCCGGAGATACTGCGAAACTGACCATACGCATTCAGCAACCGGAGGGAAGGATTGAGCCAGCGTTCTTTACGATGCCGATAGACTTCCGCATCACCACAGCGCTGGGGGATACCACGGTGACATTGTTCAATAACGCATTGGACCAGACATTTACGATACCGCTCCAGTCACGGCCGGCATCCGTGTTGCTCGATCCTGAAAAATGGATATTAAAACGGGTGATCGCAGGAAACGATGATCTTCCGCGGGACTACATACTGGAGCAGAACTATCCGAATCCTTTTAACGCCGGAACGAAGATCCCTTACGTGCTGCCGCACGGAGAGCATGTAACGATGAAGATCTATGACATTCTGGGGAGGGAAGTGACCACGCTCGTGAATGAACGGCAGATGCCGGGGATCTATGAAGTCCCATGGACCGCACACAATATCGCCAGCGGGGTCTATTTCTACCGGCTGACGGCGGGGGAGATGAGATTGCAGAGGAGGATGGTGATAGTGAAGTGAAAATAAAAACAACCTCTATTTATATCATTAAGTAAACTATAAATATTTATTTTGCATTATATTATTGCTCTGAAATATACTTTAGTTGACTATGATGATTAATTAAGGTAAAATTTCTTAATAAGATTTCCTGTAACTACTCAGCGTAAATGTTCTTTGGAATAAAAGGTTGTCCATTAAAAGCAGAGAC
>CAIVNT010000393.1 GCA_903907305.1 uncultured Ignavibacteriota bacterium | reverse complement strand
GTTAGAGTTTGGTGTTCTTTTGTCCCGATTAATGTCTCATTTTTCATCTTCCCCCCATTTTTCCTTACATTGGTGACATTCATGACCGCCTCATTAGATATACTTCAAAAATTTCACCCTGTCGTTCGTTCGTGGTTCACACACGCGTTCGGTCAGCCTTCTCCCCCTCAACAGCAGGGGTGGCCATCCATTTCCGGAGGGAATAACACACTCATTGTAGCGCCCACAGGATCGGGGAAGACACTCGCGGCATTCCTCTTGTGTATCAATCATTTAGTGGAAGAGAATATCGCATCGTTTCAATTTCCGAAAACTGATCTTGCACCGGAGACAAAACGGAAGAAGAAGAATGAACAGAGAAACAGAGGAATCCGTGTCCTGTACGTTTCTCCTTTAAAAGCACTCAACAACGACATCCACCGGAATCTTGAGATTCCGCTCAATGGTATTTTAGCGGAAGCGGAAGCACAGGGCATTCCGATGGAAGAGATCCGCAGCGCGGTACGGACGGGAGATACGACACAAACAGAACGTGCGCGGATGCTCAGGAATCCGCCGGACATTCTCATCACTACTCCCGAGTCGCTTTTTCTGATGCTCTCCTCGGAGAAGTCACGTGCTTTGTTCCACACTGTGCAGTATGTGATCGTGGATGAGATCCATTCCATCAGCAGTACGAAACGGGGCGTTCATCTTTCGCTGTCACTGGAACGGTTGGAACATCTTGTGAAGCAATCGCGAAATGAAACTGAGAGCAGATCATTTGTCCGTATTGGACTCTCTGCCACACAGCGGCCGTTGGAATCGGTGGCGCAATTTCTCGGTGGAATGGAATGGAAGGAACAGAAACTGCTGCCGCGTCCCGTGAACATCATTGATGCGGGATACAAAAAAAATGTCGATCTGAAAGTGATCTGCGCTGCGCGCGATTTTGCCGAGATGCCCGCCTTTGATCTGGCGGGCAAGCCGATGGACAGCATCTGGTCCCTCATCTTCCCGCAGTTGATACAGCTGATCCGCGAACACAGGACGACGCTCATTTTCGTAAACAACCGAAGACTCGCGGAACGCGTCGCCGCAAAACTGAATGACATCCTTGAAGGCGAAGAGGATACGACCAATAATTATGCAGTTCCGTTCTTCAGCAAAAAACAATTTCCGATACAGCAGAAAGCTCCCGCGGACCGTACATCCGATATTCAAGTGTTCGCATACCACGGCTCCATGTCCCGCACTGTGCGCGAACAACTCGAGACGGATCTGAAACTCGGCAAACTGCGAGTGCTTATCACCACATCAGCACTGGAACTGGGCATCGACATCGGCACAGTGGATCTTGTTGTGCAGATCCAGTCCCCCAAAGGGATCGCACGGGGACTCCAGCGAGTGGGACGATCGGGACATCTCGTGAACGCGAACAGTAAAGGAAGACTCTTCGTTACTCACCGCGAGGACCTTGTGGAAAGCGCCGTGGTTGCGCAGGGGATGAAAGACCACGCGATCGAAAGGACGTTCATTCCGCAGAACTGTCTGGATGTTCTCGCACAGCAGATCGTTGCGATGGTAGGAATTGAAGAGTGGAATGTGGAAGAGCTGTTCGATCTGCTGCGACAGTCGTATTGTTATCGTTCACTTGCTGAACCAATCCTCAATTCCGTCCTGGAAATGCTTGCCGGCAGATACACGACCGATGCATTTCGCGAACTTCGCGCACGCATCGTCTGGAATAAACTCCATAATCAACTCTCACCTCTTCCCGGCTCTTCTCTGCTGGCAATTACCAATGCGGGAACAATTCCGGACCGCGGATATTTCGGTGTCTATCTTGAGGACCAGAAAACAAAAGTGGGCGAGGTGGATGAGGAATTCATCTACGAAAGCCGAGCGGGGGACACATTCATTCTCGGTTCGAATGTCTGGCGGATGATGGACATCGATGCAAACAAAGTGATCGTTACCCCTGCTCCCGGACAGCCCGCGCGTATGCCGTTCTGGCGCGGCGAAGGAATTGGACGGACGTATGAACTGGGTGTGCGTATCGGAGAATTTTTAGAGAAGATCTCAAACTTAAGTCATTCTGAGGAGCAAAGCGACGAAGAATCCAGAGCAAAAACTTCACTGGATTCTTCGTCCGATACAAAACATCGGACTCAGAATGACGCGGCAGATTGGCTTGCCACATTCCCCATCGATTCCAACTCAGCGCGCAATATAATAGAGTATGTGGAAGATCAGCGATTATCCACTACCATTGTTCCCTCCCACAAAACGATCGTCGTAGAAGGATTCAGGGACGAGGTCGGTGACCCGCGTATCGTCGTTCACTCCTGCTACGGCAAAGGGGTGAACGGACTTCTCGGTATCGTCCTGACTTATGTGCTGAAACAGAGGCTGAACATTGATGTTCAGATGCTCTATAATAATGACGGGATACTCTTCCGCTGTTCGGACGCGGAACGGCTTCCGCTCGATCTTTTCTCACAGATCACACCGGAATTCGCACAGCAGATCATTCTGGAAGAGATTCCATCCTCCCCGTTGTTCGGTGCTCTGTTCCGTCAGAATGCGGAACGGTCGCTGCTGCTGCCGAAAGGATCGCCCGGAAAACGACGTCCTTTCTTTCTGCAGAGACTGAAGTCCGCCGACCTGCTGCAGATCGTGCGGCAGTACAATGATTTTCCCATCGTCATTGAAACGATCCGAGAATGTTTGACCGATGTGCTGGACTTTGAACATTTCAAAGAGATCATCACCGCGATCGAATCCAATGATATCCGTATCCATACCGTGCAGAACGAAACGCCTTCCCCGTTCGCCTCCACGCTGCTGTTCGATTTTGCAGCGGTGTATATGTATCAATGGGATGATCCGAAACAGAATGCACAACAGAATTTTGCACTGCTCAACCGCGAGTTGATCGCCGAGGTGGTTGAACTGGATACGGTAAAATCGGTCGTGCGGACGGATGCCGTTGCGAAAGTTGAAGAGCAGCTGCAGTACACGTCACTCACACGCCGCGCCCGAACCGCTGAAGAATTGATGGATGTCTTTCTCCGTCTTGGAGAATTGACGGAGCAGGAATTGCTGGAACGTGTTCAGCAGAAAGAATTTATTGACCAGCTGCTGAAGAAAAATATCATTGCTCCGATATTGATCGGAAGTAAAGAGTATTTCATATCGAGCGAAGAGATTCCGCTCTATCGACCGTTCTCATCTATCGGGAGCGAAGTGATCGCTGCGCTCCCTGATTCTTTTCAGACTGCCTCGTTTGAGCGGGATGAAGCATTGCGCTATGTGGTGATGCGGATGCTGCGATCGCATGGAACATTGACAGCAAAAAATATCGCTGAACGGTATTCCATTCATCAGGATGAATGTCAGTCCCTTCTGATCTCCCTGAAAGAGAAAGGGAATCTCATCAACGGTCAGTTGACCGAAGCAGGAATGGAAGAACAGTGGTGCTACCGTCCCAACTTTGAACGGATCCACCGTGCATCCATCTCCATGCTCCGGAAAGAGATCAAGCCGGCAACGATCACCGATTTCACACGGCTGCTTCTGCGCTGGCAGCATCGTGACGCTTCATCCCGAGAAAAGGATGAAGATGGGCTGAAAAATCTTCTGGATACATTTGAGGGATATGCACTCTCTTCCGATCTGTGGGAAGCAGAGATTTTCAAGACAAGGATCGAACACTACAACGGCACAATGCTTCGTCAATTGACGCAGAGCGGAGAATATTTCTGTATCGGTAACCTTTCAGGACGTTCCGAATGGGTTGCGCGCGGCGACGGAAATTATTTTGCAGGAAAACATGATCCGCTGCCGGAAGATCTGTCCAAACAATCCGTTGAGATCTATCACTATCTGAAAGAGAACGGTGCGTCATTTCTTTCGGACCTGAGGGAACATACGAACTATACGCTTGCCGCCATCAACCGCGCCGTTGCCGAATTATTCTGGAGCGGGTTGATCACCAACGATGTTGCGGATGAAGCGCTGAATGTGAAACGGTATCGGGAATCAGACATAGATGTAGTTCACCTTAAAGGTGGATTACATCTACCTGACGAGCGCATTAAGATCGTCAATTACCGCACAAATCCGCTGAAAAGAATCGCATCCAAAAGTGTCCGATCAGCTTTGAAACAAGTTCCCGGCTGGAACGGCCGCTGGTCCCTCGTCCACACAAAAAGTATCCTGGGCGCATCTGTCACGGACAATGAAAGGATCAGAAGGCAAGCGCAGCAACTGCTTCTCCGGTACGGCGTTGTCGCGCGGGAAATTGCAAAACGCGAAGAGAATCTTCTCCCCTGGCCATCGCTTGCAATGGAATTCCAACGGATGGAAATGCGGGGGGAAATACGGCGCGGATATTTCGTTGAAGGACTTTCAGGAATGCAGTTCGCATTGCCGGAAGCCGTTGCGATGCTTGATGAGATCAAATCCACTCCGGCAAAGAAGGAACTCCCGATCGTACTCAATGCATGCGATCCCGCAAATCCGTTCGGTCAAGGAATAGATCCGTTTGGAGAGGAATCGTCACATACTCAACCAAAATTTTCCCGAATAGCGGGAAATTATCTTATCTTGGACGGCGGGGCGCCGATCGCCTGGATAGAGAATATGGGTCTGAGGATATTCATACTGGATGATTCCAGCGAGTCTGAGCGCGTTCACGCAGGATTGATGAATTTCGTTGCCCATCTTCGTTATTCCTATCCTGAAAAGAATGAGATCGTCACGGAATATGTCAACGGTCTCCGTCCATCCGAATCAGGAGCGGCAGAGTTGCTCCGCTCGCTCGGTTTTTATCGGGATAAAGTGCAGACGATGCGGCTTGATCTGCGGTAAAACATTGAATCTCAGCAGCATAGGTATTAGATTTAAGAAAATGGAGAATCTATGTCACCAAAATATGAATCACTTCTCAGCGACGCGCTGCATCTTGCGGTGAAAGAACGTGAAATGCTTGCCGAACAGCTTGATCTGAGCGTTCTCGGACTTTCCGAAACAGAACTGGTGAACGCTTGGGCTTCATTATCCGAAAATCGATTTAGAGAATACAAGGATGGTGCGGCCGTTGTTTTTGAGGTAAAAGATGTGATCGATGAGGCACGGGCAAGAAATCAGCGATGAATGTTCGTCTTTATGCCGGAGCAAGGCAGGATTTCTTAAACGCAGTTGAACATTTTTGCTGAAATATCGGGCAGCATTTGCAATTCGTTGATTGATGAGTTTGAAGGATGCATCCGCAGTATTGAAACTCAACCAACCGCATGGACTCCAATTCATTTTGACTGCCGCCGTTGTTTGTTCCACTCGTTTAAATATAGCATTATTTTTAAGATCGACGGAAACGATATTAGTATTTTAGCAATCATACATAACTCCCGTGATCCTTACTATAGGTCAGAACGGAAGTAAAATAATTAACGGCAGGATATTTTTATGAAAGCAATACTACTTCTTTGCATATTATTTTCTTTAACAATATTTGCGCAAGATTCCATCACCGTCCGCGACATCCGGTCCGCCGAGAAACTGATCGGACTCACATTCACTGATGCAAAGCGCGAATCTCTGCTCGGCGATGTGCAGGGACAACTGAAACGGTATCAGGAACTTCGTGCCGTTCCGCTTCCTAACAGTGTTGTTCCTGCAATACTGTTCAATCCCATTCCGTTCGGGATGACATTCGAGAAGAAACGTTCTATCTTTTTACCCGAAGGAAAAAAGAATGTCGCTTTACCGAAAACGAGTGATGAACTTGCATTTTATTCCATCTCCGAATTATCTGTTCTTATCAGAAGTCACAAGATCACATCCGAACAGTTGACGAAACTCTATCTGGAGCGGATCAATAAATATCGTCCGCTGCTCCAGTGTATCGTCACCGTTACGGACTCGCTCGCACTTGCACAGGCACGCAGAGCGGACAAGGAGATCGCTGCAGGAAAATACCGCGGTCCTCTGCATGGAATACCATACGGTGCGAAAGATCTGCTCTCCGTAAAAGAATATCCCACAACATGGGGCTCCGTTCCGTTCAAGGATCAGGTGATCGACAAAGATGCCACAGTCATAAGAAAACTGGAAAAAGCCGGTGCAGTATTGATCGCAAAGACGGCAATGGGAGAATTGGCGTGGGGCGATGTCTGGTTCGGAGGGAAATCGAAGAATCCTTGGGACACAACGCAGGGTTCAAGCGGTTCGTCGGCCGGTTCCGCGTCCGGCACGGCCGGCGGACTCTTCGCATTCGCGATCGGTTCTGAGACGTATGGTTCTATCGTCTCTCCCTCCACTCGATGTGGCACGACGGGACTTCGTCCCACCTATGGCCGTGTGAGCAGATATGGAGCAATGGCGCTGAGCTGGAGCATGGACAAACTCGGACCGATCTGCCGATCGGTTGAAGATTGCGCACTTGTGTTCAACGCAATCTACGGTCCGGACGAAAAGGATCAAACGCTGTCTGATCTTCCGTTCTCCTACGAACCGAAAAAGACCGAATTGAAAAAACTCCGTATCGGATATTTGAAATCGGATTTTGACAGTTCTACAGATGGGAAAATATTCAACGATTCTGTTCTTGCTGTGTTGAAAAACCTTGGGGCAACTCTTATACCGATCGAACTTCCTTCTTTCCCGCTGAGTGCGATCGATATTATGCTCGATGCGGAATCCGCGGCGGCATTCGACGAAGTGACGCGCAACGGTCAGGATGATATGATGATACGGCAGATCAAGAATGCGTGGCCGAATGCGTTCCGTGCATCGCGGTTCATTCCGGCAGTAGAATATATTCAAGCAAGCAGAGCACGTCAGCTCTTGATCCAGGAAATGCAAAAAGTAATGACAACGGTGGATGTGTATGTCGGGCCTTCGGAGGAGGGGAACAGTCTGCTATTAACAAATTTAACGGGACATCCCTGCGTTGTTCTTCCGTGCGGATTTGATGCGCAGGGACATCCGGTCAGTATCACTTTCACGGGAAATCTGTTTGACGAAGGGTTGCTTCTTTCTGTTGCAAAAAAATATCAGGATGCAACATCATATCATTTGAAACATCCGTCCCTCAGCAAGTAATGTCTACAAAGATCTCACAATATCTCAGTCATCAGCATGCGCCGGGAATTCTCCATCGGTTTCCCCGTCTGCTCTATCCGTATTTTGCTCTGAACTATCTTTCCGTCCTGCGGATGAAGTATGCGCGCCGCGCCATCAATCGGGCGCTGCAGTCGGTTACAAATCCCAAAAGAATAGTGGAAGCGGGGTGCGGAATGGGAGATTTCCTTTTTACAATACCGAAATTGCGCCGCGCAGAATTTGTGCTTGGCATAGATGTCTCTCAATCCAACATCAGTGTCTGTCAACATCTGGCGGACACTATCGGCGCAAAGAATATGACATTCGTCTGCAGCGATCTCGCGGCGGCAGACATTCCGCCGGATCAGGATCTGATCCTGTGCATCGGCGTGCTGATGTATATCAAGAACGATGAAACAGTACTCCGAATATTCCATGATGCACTTTCCGATAATGGAAAACTTCTCATCTATGTTGCCGTGAATTACCGAAGAACATTGTCGCTCTTTAAACGACTTTCCATGAAGCCGGGATTCGATTATGATGAGATCATCGGCAGGCCGCAGACCTATACGGACGAATCGCTGGAACAATTGCTGAAAAGATGCGGTTTTAGGGTAGAGAACAAAGAACATTCCTTCGGTAAAATTACAGCCACAATGTTCGAGATCTCTGCCATCTTCGAATGGATTGTAAAGAGTATGAATCCATTGATTTCATTGATCGTAATGCCTTTGTATCTTTTGTTCTATCCGTTCTATTTCGTCTCGATGATGTTGGATTATGTAACGACACGATCCACCGGCAACGGTGTGATGATCACTGCAGTGAAACAATAATCTCACGTATGAAAAAACATAAACCGATCATTTCCTCACGCGAGGACAAGAACGACCTCGGATTCGGGTCAAGACTTTCGCAGCAGGAAAACAGCCGAATGATGAACCGCGACGGGACATTCAATGTGGACAGAGATGGGATGTCTGTTATCCGTTCCATGAGTCTTTATCATTGGCTGATAACAATTTCCTGGACAAAATTTCTCCTGCTGATGTCCGCGTTTTATTTCGTTGTCAATTTCATCTTTGCTGCAGGATTTTATCTGTGCGGTCCGAACGGACTCAACGGTGTGGAAACAACGCCGGTAGGACATTATTTCTGGAATTGTTTCTTTTTCAGTGTGGAAACATTCGGCACCATCGGCTACGGTGCGTTGAATCCGAAATCGTCCGCCGCAAACTGGCTGATGACATTTGAAGCATTCTTCGGACTGGTCAGTGCGGCGATGGCAACAGGACTTCTCTTCGCGCGATTTGCGCGGCCCAATGCGAAGATCCTCTATAGTAATCATGCCGTGATCGCACCGTTCAAAGAAGGAAAAGCATTGATGGTGCGCATCATCAATCAACGTTCCAGTCAGTTGATCAATATCGAAGCACAGATCATTTTGTCAGTGATGACAGAAAAGGATGGCCGACGGCTACGGCATTATTTCACACTGCCGTTGGATAGACAGAAAGTGACGTTCTTCCCGCTCCATTGGACGATCGTTCACGAGATCGATGAGAAGAGTCCCCTGCACGGTAAAGACAAACACTATTTGAAGGAAGCCGAAGCGGAAATGTTCGTGCTCATTACCGCCACGGATGAAACCTATTCACAAACAGTCCATTCACGTTCATCATATCGTTACCATGAGATCGTCTGGGGAGCAAAGTTCAAAGATATCTTTGAAAAGGGTTCTTCCGGAAAAGCGATCGGCGTCAATATGAACCGCATTCATGACTACGAACACCTATCGCTGGAATAACTATGCAGCAGCATTACATCATAGACGGTTACAATGTCATCCACGCGATCCCTTCGCTGAAGAAGACTTTGCTGCACGACGCCGTTTCTGCGCGTGAACTGCTGATCCATTCCGTCGGACAATTGACGCATACAAAGAAATTCCGAAGCACTATCGTATTCGATGGTACTGCCCCGCAATCCACACCAAAACAATCTGCCCACGCTCCGGTCCACGTTCTGTTTTCTTTCCCGCTTACGGCGGACGCAAAAATGAAACAGATGATAGAGCATTCAAAGAACCGGACGCTGCTTGTCATCATCACATCCGACAGAGAGATATTGAATTTTGCAAAGGTCTGTTCCTGTCAAACGCACCCATCCACTCATTTTGCCAATCTTCTTTCCGGCGCGAATGACACCGTCACCGAAAAATCGGATGCGCCGCTTTCCAAATCCCAGATCGATGAATGGCTGAAGATCTTCGGAGAGCAATAGAGCCCTTTTAAATCTTGACTTTCACCTCGCCTTGATATAAATTTAGGTTAACCTAAATTTATAAAAGAAAGTAACAATGGAATCTGTTGCCGCTCCCTTGCTGGAGTTACCGGATAAGGCGAAATTATACCGTTTCGCACTTTATCTAAGCATTTTTACCATCATTTATAACATTGCCGAAGGATTGATCTCCACCTGGATCGGTTTTTCGGACGAATCGCTCACACTATTCGGATTCGGTGTGGATAGTTTTATTGAGACCATTTCCGGGATCGGTATCGCAGCGATGGTCCTCCGCATAGCCCGCAATCCTCAAAGCAGTAAAAGTCTATTTGAGATCTCCGCACTGAAACTGACCGGCTGGTCATTCTATGTTCTTGCCGGCGGACTCGTTATTTCCTCCATTCTCTCTCTTGTCTCAGGAAAACAACCCGAGTCCACATTCTGGGGTGTCATCATCTCACTCGTTTCGATCGTGGCAATGATCGGACTGATTTATTATAAAAGAAGGGTCGGGAAAGCGTTGGACTCCAAAGCAATGATCGCGGATGCAAACTGCAATGTCGTTTGCGTTTATATGTCCTTCACACTGCTCGGTTCAAGTTTCCTCTATGAAATATTCTCACTGCCGTATGTTGATGCAGTGGGGGCGCTTGGCTTGGTCTATTTTTCGGTGAAAGAAGGAAAAGAATGTTTTGAAAAGGCACGGACGATGGATGATTCGTGCACATGCGGACACGACTAACAAAGAGACCATCATGGCCAGCGAACAGATAGAGAACTATATAAAAAATATCTATAAACTTTCTTCGAATGAAGGAAAGGTAACGACCTCTTCTCTCTCCGAAAAACTTCAGATTTCTCCCGCTTCAGTCTCCGAAATGATCAAGAAACTCGCGGAAGAAAGAACGCTGACGCACACTCCGTACAAAGGGGTCGAACTGACGGAAGAAGGAAAGAAGCTCGCACTGCGGATCATTCGGAAGCACAGGTTGTGGGAGATGTTCCTTGTGGAAGTGCTTCATTTCCGGTGGGATGAGATCGATGATGAAGCAGAACGGTTCGAACATATCATGTCCGACACAATGGAAGAGAAGATCGATCATGTGCTTGGTCATCCGAACATCGATCCGCACGGGGATCCGATACCGACGAGAGACGGTGAGATCCACTGTACTATGAGTTATCCGATGATCGAATCGCATCCGGGTATGCGCGTACGAGTGCTTCGAGTGAGTGATTCAAATTCTGATCTCCTTAAATATGTCTCCTCCATCGGCATTACGCTGAACAAGCAGATCCGCATCAAACAAAAAATGAGTTTTGATAATTCGCTGCTGGTCGTGATCAATAAAAAAGAGATCAATATCAGCAGCACGATCGCCGAGAATATCTTTGTAGAAACAATTGAAAAGGAGTAGAAGGAATAGCAATGGAACATAATTCACTTTCCGAAGTACACCGCAGCGTCGACATTCCGAAGAATGCCGGACTCTTCAAGCGGCTGTTCGCATTTGCAGGACCGGCATATCTTGTTAGCGTCGGGTATATGGATCCCGGAAACTGGGCAACTGATCTTGAGGGAGGTGCGCGGTTCGGCTATCAACTCCTCTGGGTGCTGGTCATGTCCAACATGATGGCAGTGCTGCTGCAGACGCTCTCCGCTCGGATGGGAATCGTCGCCGGCAGAGATCTTGCCCAGGCGTGCCGCGAGTACTATTCCAAACCTGTCAGTTACGTGCTGTGGATATTATGCGAAATTGCCATCGCCGCGTGCGATCTTGCCGAGGTGCTCGGCACCGCAATAGGACTGAATCTCTTGTTCAATATCCCTCTGCTGTATGGAGTGATCATCACCGGATTCGATACGATGATCTTTCTCGTCATTCAGCAATTCGGTATTCGTAAAATGGAAGCGTTCATCATTATGCTCATCAGCACGATCGGCATCTGTTTTGGTATAGAACTGTTCTTTGCGAAACCGGCACTTAACGAGATCGCCGGCGGATTGATGCCGCAGCTCTCTTCCGATAGTTTGTACGTTGCCATCGGCATCCTTGGTGCAACCGTTATGCCGCACAATCTGTATCTGCATTCCGCCCTTGTCCAAACCAGATCGGTGGAACAGACGACCGAAGGGAAAAAACTGGCGTGCAAATATAATTTTATCGATACAGCCATCGCCTTAAATGCAGCACTCTTCGTGAATGCTGCAATTCTGATCCTTGCCGCGGCCGCATTTTTCAAGAACAATATCGTGGTGACCGAGATTCAGCAGGCGCACGAACTTCTCAATCCGCTGTTAGGAACCGCATTCGCAAGCTCCTTATTTGCAATCGCATTGATATCCGCCGGTCAAAGTTCTACGCTCACCGGCACACTTGCAGGACAGATCGTAATGGAAGGTTTCATTCAATTCAAGATGCGTCCATGGTTACGCCGGCTCATCACACGTCTGATCGCGATCGTACCGGCAGTAGCGGTTATCTATCTTAGGGGGGATAAAGGCTCATACGACCTTCTTATTTTGAGTCAGGTGATTCTCAGTATGCAGCTGCCGTTCGCCGTTGTTCCGCTCATTAAATACACCAGCGACAAATCGAAGATGGGCGAGTTCGTCAATAAGCTCTGGGTGCAGATCGTGTCGTGGCTCGTCGCAGTAACCATCATCGGATTGAATGCCCGTCTCGCCTATCAGTCGATCTCCGGATGGATAGAAAATTCGACCGGTGCGCTTTGGCCCTGGCTGACGATCGTACCTCTCGCTATATGCTGCATGGGATTGTTACTGTATGTCTCCATTCCACAATCGTGGAGGCAGAAACGAAATGTTCCTCAGCTGCACACACCGGTGATTGAATTAACGGAACGGAAATATGCAAAGATCGGCGTCGCTCTCGATTTCGGGGAAACGAATTCCAAAGTATTGTCCTACGCTGTCTCTACTGCTCGGCGGAATAATGCTTCACTCGTACTCTTCCACATTGTTGAAGGGGTCAGCGGACAACTGTTCGGAAGGGAAGCAGATGACGAGGAAGCACGGCTCGACCGCGAGTTCCTCGAAAAGATCGCGACTGATGTAAGGAACAACGGTATTCAGGTAGAGATCCGTCTTGGATTCGGCGCGGTACCGAAACAACTCGTGGAACTTTCAACAACGAATGAAATAGATTTGCTGATCATGGGAGGCCACGGCCACCGGGGATTAAAGGATATCTTCTTTGGCGCATCAATCTCGGAAGTACGGCATTCGTTGACTATTCCGGTTCTTGTTGTATAATGTACACGGCGTACAACTGAAAGGTCACGATCATTACTAATATAAAGAACGTTTTACTCCGCGAAAGTGAAACGACTTTCTCCAGACATTCACAACAAATCCGGTTTCACATCATTAAATAGATTTTGTTATACAAGAGTGGTATTATTAGAATTACAAATATCTCATTCCATTCATCACGATGATTACCGCAGCCCGGCTATAGTCCACCTTTTTTGGAGACATAAAACAAAAGAGTGATCACAATCCTGGCGGGGATGGAGCTTCGAGACGGACAAACCGAAGAAACACAATTGAGTATATTTCAAAAACGAATTTTTAAGACCACTTCAGTGCTGTCCAAGATAAATTGAGTTAAGTTAAAAAAGCTTGAAAAGTGGTGCGTTTAGGACAAGTTGTTTTTATATCCGGATGAACCCCCATGGTCTGCTGTCCAAATTAAAACAGGGCAAGTTGATCATCGGGAACAAACGGTGGAGTATTCACCGGATCATCAAGCCATTGAACTAAATCTCGATATGTAAACAGATTGAAGCGAAGCATGGCAACAAGGTTTGACATCGACC
Source organism: uncultured Ignavibacteriota bacterium (assembly GCA_903907305.1). Classification (GTDB taxonomy): domain Bacteria; phylum Bacteroidota; class Ignavibacteria; order UBA10030; family UBA8401; genus UBA8401. The sequence goes on along the minus strand of CAIVNT010000393.1, from coordinate 4,584 downwards.
ATGCAAACTGCGCCATTGCTTTTAGCATTTTAAGCAACAGGAGCGCAATGAGCGCTGTCCATAACTGAACCTTGACAGCATTCGCACTTGTTCCGATAAACGTTTTGATCTTAAAGCTTTGTTTGATCGTTTTGAAAAAGATTTCAATTTGCCACCGGTCTTTATAGATAGCGGCAATTGTTGTGCTGCCGAATGTGAGATGATTTGTTAAGAGAACAATGATACGTTTTTTTTCTTTATCCCACACTTCGATGCGTCTGAGCTCATGATCGCACGTGTCAGCACTGTAAACGCCGTTGAAGACAATAATTTCATCTTTCAGAATCGATCTGTTCTTTGGTATCTCATTTGTCTGAACAACATCATACGTCGCGTTGTCTTTCATCCGGGTGACAAACCAGACGCCCGTTGTGCACCAATGATCGAAAAGCGAATAATCATTGAAGCCTCTGTCAAAGGCAATAAAACTGTCCTTTGGAAAGGCAAAATTGGCAATAATGACATCTTTTGCAGCACGGACTTCATGAGTTTTACCGTCGGTAATGTGAGCGTAGACCGGTAAATACCCGTCATGATCCAGAAGCATGTGTAATTTTACGGCTCCTTTGGCTCGTCGAAAACGAGCCCAATCGAACATGCTCAAGCAAACATCGATGACAGTTGTATCCATACTATAGAGCTTATTTTTGAAACGGAACCTGTGCTTTCCCTTAATTTGTGACTGTGCCTGTCCGAGTAAATGATAAAATGTCTCTTCATAAATCTTGTATGAGCGATGTTCATTTGCATAAGCCAGAGTCGATTTCTTCGGACCCACATGTAATCCAAGATGCGACAGCTTTCCAGTTGATGAACCAAGACCAATGCATATTTCTTTAAGCGATTGTGCTTTACCTAAATGGCAAAACATCATACTCACAAATTGTTCCCAACAGGTAAAGCCCTTTGCATGTTTATTACCGTTGTGTTTTCTTACCGTTTGCGAAAATATCTTTTTGTCAATCAGGTCTACCAATTGTGCAAAAATGTTTGTACCCTTAAGAGGCATATGCTACTCCGGTTTTGTGTCTGTCTTTTTGGTCTGCTAACCTTAAGATAACACTTTACCGGAGTTTTTATTTTGGACAAGTCTGAGACCACTTCTACAAGCAAATAACTTTGATGAAAACAATCTTACTCTTCATTGCCCTTTTCGTTTCTATCGGTGCCGCACAAGAATTCACAAAAGCGATCGAGGATAATTCATTTTATATAGAAGAAGCCTATAATCAGGAAGAGCATGTGGTGCAGCACATCATCAACGGCTCAGGGTTCTCTCCCGGTTCAATTTATGATGCAAGCTTTACTCAGGAATGGCCCGCATTCGGTCAAGCCCATCAATTAAGTTATACCATCCCTCTTCAACTTAACACATCGATCAATCCTTCAAAAAAGGGGATCGGCGACATCATGCTGAATTACCGGTATCAACTGATGAATGAGAGCGAACTGGCGGTATCACCGCGGCTGTCCGTCATCCTTCCTACCGGTGATGATGCGTTTGGTTTTGGCTACGGCGTTGTCGGAGCACAAGTGAACATTCCGATCAGTACAAGAATCTCCAACAATGTAGTGTCTCATTACAATATCGGCGGAACGATATACCCGCAGGTACATATCGGCACATTCAACGCAACAATTTCCGAATTCTTCATCGGCGTGAGCACCATCTTTCTTGCCGATCCGAATTTCAATGCGATGCTGGAAGTACTCTTTACCTCGTCCGGATCGTCATACAGTAGAACACATGAACTTATCATCAGTCCGGGATTCCGATGGGCCCTCAATCTTGATGATCTCCAAATTGTACCGGGACTCGCATTTCCTTTCTCATTCGTCTCCGGGAAACAGGAAAACGGTGTCTTGTTATATCTTTCATTCGAACATCCGTACTGATCAACGGACCGGTATTTCTTGGCTATGATATTATTCGTCATCAAATGGTCGAAACAGTACTGGTAAATCCCTTTTGCACAGTGATCATTTCGCATTGTATGTATCGTGTTGGTTTTTTCCCTGCCGTTTAATTCATCTAAGATTTTGATGATGTCAAATCTCATTATGAACAATTGCAGTTACTTTAGATAGGATTCTCACAAACGTGCATAATTTAGAGTCTTACTTTTAATATTACTCAGGCTTAACTTTACTCAAATGTATGGTCTTTAATCCTTCGGTTCCTAAAAAGGTCAATCCTTCTATACGTGTGTCACCACAATTGATCGAGTCTTCATTCTCTCTTTGCAATGATATTCTAAATACATATCAAACATCTCTTGATGGATTGACTCAAGAAGAAGCTGAAAAGAGATTTGAGCAATACGGTCCGAATGAAGTAGGACAAGAAGTGAAGCATGGATTGATATGGCGTTTTCTTACGACGCTGAAGAATCCATTGGTCATTCTTCTTAGCATATTGGCCACTGTTTCGTTTGTCTCAGGGGACATCAGGGCCGGATTGGTGATGGTGCTGATGGTGATCCTCGGAGTCGCTTTAAAATTCATACAGGAAACGCGCGCGGATAACGCTGCCGCAAAACTGAAAGCAATGATTAAAGTAACGGCTACCGTCGTGCGTGATGCGCAGCCAAAAGAGATTGCACTATCCGAACTGGTCCCCGGCGACATCATTAGATTAGCTGCCGGCGATATGATCCCTGCCGACATCAGAATCATCTCTTCCAAAGATCTTTTCGTGACACAATCAAGCCTTACCGGGGAATCATTGCCGGTCGAAAAATTTGATACAAAGGAGACGAGAGAGAACATATCACCGCTGGAGATACTCAACATCTGTTACCTCGGGACAAGCGTGGAAAGCGGAACGGCGAGTGCGATCGTTATATCAACAGGTAAACAGACATATTTCGGCAGTATGACCGGAAGTATCATTGGTCAGCAGATAGAGACAAGTTTCGATAAAGGGATCAAAAGATTCACATGGCTGATGATCCGGTTTATGATGGTGATGGTTCCTTTGGTTTTTTTGATCAATGGTTTCACCAAAGGGAATTGGAGTGAAGCGTTCTTCTTTGCGGTGGCGGTGGCGGTTGGCCTAACACCCGAAATGCTGCCGATGATTGTATCGGTGAGTCTCTCCCGTGGAGCGATGCTGATGTCCCGAAAAAAAGTGATCATTAAACGGCTCAATGCCATCCAAAATTTTGGCGCCATGGATGTACTGTGCACAGATAAGACCGGAACCCTGACGCTTGATCAGGTAATTTTGGAACAACATTGTGATGTAGTGAGAGAGGAAAGCGATGATGTCTTTCATGATACCTACCTGATATCCCACTTCCAAACAGGATTGAAGAATGTCCTTGACAGGGCAATTCTTTCCCATCGGGAAAAACATTTTGAAATGCATGTGGAACATCACAGCAAGGTGGATGAGATACCATTCGATTTTTCTCGCCGACTGATGTCTGTCATTATTACAATGCCGGAAGGAAACCATCGACTGCTGGCGAAGGGGGCGCCCGAAGCGATCTTTCAACGAGCAACAACATTTGAATTGGAAGGGGATCTCTATCCGCTGGACCCAATTCTTGTTCAGGATCTAAAAGATGAATATGAACGCTTAAGTAAGGATGGATTCCGTGTTTTAGCGGTTGCGTATAAGGATCTGGAGAATCGTTCCACCTATTCAAAAGATGATGAATGCGAACTGACATTAAAGGGATACGTTGCGTTCCTCGACCCTCCGAAAGAGAGTGCTCAACCTGCCATCGATGCGCTGCAAAAGCATGGGATCACTGTAAAGATCCTCACGGGGGACAATGATCTTGTGACGAGAAAAATATGCCGTGATGTCGGGCTCTGCACCGAAAAGATCCTGCTCGGTTCTGACATTGAGAATATGAGTGATGAATCATTACGCGATGCTGCAGAGCAGACGATCGTCTTTGCACGTCTTTCCCCCGCCCATAAACAAAGGATTATCGAAGCACTTCGCACAAATGGTCATGTTGTAGGATTTATGGGAGACGGCATTAACGATGCACCTGCGCTGCGCGCTGCTGATGTCGGAATCTCCGTCGATTCCGCAGTCGACATAGCAAAAGAGTCTGCAGATGTGATCCTTTTGGAAAAAAGTTTAATGGTCCTGGAAGAAGGAGTGCTGGAAGGAAGAAAAGTATTTGCAAATATTTTGAAGTATATACGAATGGGTGCAAGCTCAAACTTCGGGAATATGTTCAGCGTACTGGGGGCAAGCGCGTTTTTACCGTTCATGCCGATGGCGCCGATCCAGGTTCTGACAAATAATTTGTTGTACGACTTTTCTCAGGTTCCCATACCGACCGATAACGTGGATGAGGAACAGATCAGAAGGCCGCGGCCATGGGCGATGGATGAGATCAAGAAGTTCATTATGTTCATTGGACCGTTAAGTTCGATCTTTGATTACTCAACATATTTTGTCATGCTCTATGTCTTCAACTGTTGGGATCCTTTGCGCGCATCGCTCTTTCAAACAGGTTGGTTTGTTGAGTCATTGATGACACAGACGCTTATCGTTCACATCATCAGGACAAATAAAAT
>CAIVNT010000392.1 GCA_903907305.1 uncultured Ignavibacteriota bacterium | reverse complement strand
TGTCGATCAGTTCAACACCTTCAATGGATTTGTACGGATAGACCGGTATCTTGGTTTTGTAGAATCTCTGTGAAAGGATCGGATAGAGTGTTTCGTTGATCAGTGTCGATTTTCCCGAACCGCTCACACCCGTAACACATGTCAGCACACCCATCGGGATCTTCAGATCGACATTCTGCAGATTATTTCCCGTTGCTCCGTTGATGGAGAGGAATTTTCCATTCCCTTTCCGACGGGTCTTTGGGACCGCAATATTTTTCTTTCCGGTCAGATATGCGATCGTCGAAGACCGGTCACCTACCGTTTGGGAAAGACCGTTCTTGAATTCTTCCGGCGAACCGGCCGCCACAAGTTCCCCGCCGTGCTCCCCGGCTCTCGGTCCCAGATCGACGATGAAATCGGAATTCTCCATCATTTCTTTATCATGTTCCACAACAATGACGGTATTCCCGATATCCCGAAGGTGTTTCAGTGAACTGATCAGTTTTGTATTGTCGCGCTGATGAAGACCGATGCTCGGCTCATCAAGAATGTATAACACTCCCACAAGTTGTGATCCGATCTGTGTTGCAAGTCTTATTCGCTGCGCCTCACCTCCGGAGAGTGACCGGGCAGCTCTGTCGAGTGTTAAATATCCCAGCCCAACGTCCACCATAAATCCAAGCCGCTGGTTGATCTCTTTAAGGATTGGACGGGCAATCTCCATCTGCCTGTTGGTGAATGACAAGGAACGGAAAAATTCCTGAGATTCCGTCAGCGATCGTTTTACAATTTCGGATATTTTATGACGCTGACCTGTCACAGAATCTTCCAATTGAATTGCAAGATTCTCTTTTCGCAGTCTGCCTCCTTCACACACAGGACAGACCTTCGTGCTCATATAACCCTCTACCCATTCACGGATCTTCACAGATGCGGTGTCGTTATAATATTCCTGCAGCATCTTCATCACGCCGTCATACCGGTGTTTATAGGTTGCCGTTCTTCCGCCGGCATACGTGTATTCGATCTCGATCTTCTCCCCGTCCGTTCCGTAAAGCAGTTCGTTCAGCGCATCTTGGGGGTAATCCTTGATCGGAGTCGTGTAATCCAATTTATGCCGCCGAAGCACTGCGCGCACCTGTGCGTAAAACCAGGTTCCCCGCGGTTTACCGAGCGGTGCAATTCCTTCCTGCTGAATGGATAATTCCGGATTCGGAATGATCAACGAAAGGTCGAAATCTTTCTTCTCTCCGAGTCCTTCGCAGGCAGAACAGGCGCCGGAAGTAGTATTGAATGAGAATGAATTTGGAGCAGGTTCTTCGTAACTGGTCCCGCATGTTGGGCAGGAATATTTTTTGCTGAACAGGATGTCCTGTTTCCCGTCATTCACAATCAGCACACCTTCTCCGAATTGAAGCGCCACTTCAACAGAATCTGCAACACGGGAACGGCTCTCTTTTTTGAGCTGGATACGGTCCACGACCACTTCGATATTGTGGATCTTATACCGGTCGAGTTTCAATCCTTTTGATATCTCCAGCACTTCATTATCCGCACGCACCCGAAGAAAGCCATCCTTCAGGATCTTCTCAAATAATTCGCGGTAATGACCTTTTCTTCCCTTCACGATCGGCGCGAGGATCTGTATCTTCGTTCCCTGTGGCAGTTTCATGATCGCATCGATGATCTGATCGACGCTTTGCTTCTGCACACGTGAGCCATCGTTCACACAGAACTGAGTTCCCGCTCTTGCATAGAGCAGACGGAGAAAATCATACACTTCGGTAACGGTGCCGACGGTGGATCGGGGATTGGTACTGACCGTCTTCTGTTCAATGGAGATCGCGGGCGAGAGTCCTTCAATGTAATCCACATCGGGACGTTCCATCAGTCCGAGGAACTGACGCGCATATGCGGATAATGACTCGACGTATCGCCGCTGTCCTTCCGCATAGATCGTATCGAATGCCAGCGAGGATTTCCCCGAACCGGAGAGTCCGGTGATCACCACCAGTTTGTCGCGCGGGATCTCAACATCGATATTCTTCAGATTATGCTCGCGGGCACCTTTGATAATGAGCATGTTCTGCTCGGTGGATGCCTCGCTCACAACAGCGGATTTCTTTTTTTTCATGTATTAGAGTGTAAAAAGAGGATATCGCAGGGATAACAACGGATAATTTGACGAAGTTCAAGAAATTCAATTTGTAAGATACAGAAAGTTCTGCGGAGAGGCAAAGATTGAGATCGGTAATTATACTGTTTTGGAAAATGGAAGTAATACTGTGGGAAATATTCGCAGATT
>CAIVNT010000391.1 GCA_903907305.1 uncultured Ignavibacteriota bacterium | reverse complement strand
TGGACAACGATACCATACCTGACAATCACTGCATCGCTTAATCCAATAAGGCATTCTCACATATCTCTGCGGCGAAGAGCATTCTTGGCAAATTAGGCTAAGTCCAATAACGTCGCATTACTTGTGAGAAATCGATAATTTTTCATTAGAGATGTTGATTTTGCTCACACAATAATCAAATATTTTGTATTTTATTGTATAAAGAAATTCACTCATTACTCATTTATCCCTGCATTACACTGTATGAAACAATTATTGAAAGTTGTGAAATGGACAGCGATCATAGCGGGCGTTATTGCTATCCCGATCCTCATCAAGAAGAAGTTGGAAGAGACGGAAAAAAATGATGAGAACGTCCGCTACGATACCAATGATTACATTTCCGAAAGCGGATTGTAATCGAAAAAACTAAAAAGGTCAGCATCTCTGCTGACCTTTTTATTGAATCGAACAACCTGGAATGTTTGTTCTACAGTATCTTCTCCACTTTGATCATATTCGTTGTATTCCTTGACATCAATGGTATCCCCGCGGTGATCACCACATAATCTCCCGATTTCAGATACCCCATTTCTTTCAATGTCAGATTCACACGCGCAATGGTCGTATCTGTCTCACCTACTTCAAAACTTTTTATCAGCAGTGACCGGACACCCCATATTAAATTCAATCTGCGTTGGATCCGTTCACGGTCCGCAATACCGATCACCTGTGCATTCGGACGGTAGCGAGAGATCGTCTTTACTGTGGAACCGGAGTGAGAGAAACAAATGATCGCTGCTGCATTGATCTGCCGTGCAAGGATACACGCGGAACGTCCGAGTGCTTTAAAGACTGCATCATTCTCAGTGCCGACCTCATCCTCAAGATAGAGTTTATCTTTCGCTTCCACTTCCACACGGCGGATGATCGTATCCATCGTCTGCACGACGATGATCGGATATTTACCGACGGATGTTTCGCCGCTCAGCATCACCGCATCTGCACCATCCAGCACGGCGTTGGCAACATCATTCGCTTCTGCACGGGTAGGCCGCGGGTTTTCGATCATGGATTCGAGCATCTGTGTTGCGATGATCACAGGCTTTCCGGCGGCGTTCGCTTTCTTCGCGATCATCTTCTGCGCCAGCGGGACTTCTTCCGTTTTGCACTCAACTCCCAGGTCACCGCGGGCAACCATGATGCCGTCCGATTCTTCGATGATCGCATCGATATTTTGTAATGCTTCATCCTTTTCGATCTTGGAAATGATCGGCAGTTTCTTCCGTTTGTCGATGTTCGCTATGATGAAATCGCGCAGCTGCACTACGTCCATCGCCGAACGGACGAATGACAGTGCAACATAATCGATATCATTTGCGATACCGAAGATGAGATCCTCTTTATCCTTCTCCGTTAAGGAAGGAGCACTGACCGAAACTCCGGGCAGATTTATCCCTTTGTTGCTTTTCAATAAGCCACCATACACTGTATCAACGATCACTTCACGATCGGACGATGAGATCACTTTGAACTGCAGCAGACCGTCATCCATCAGGATCGTATCACCCGCTTTCACATCTTTCGGAAGATGCTGGTATGTCGTCGAGACCTTATAATTCTCTCCCACCATTTCATCGATAGTGATGGTCAGCCGGTCACCGATATTCAATAGCATCGGTTCCTTCAACTTACCGGTACGGATCTTCGGTCCCTGCAGATCGAGCAGAATCGCAATCGGCTCGCTGGTGATGGCGGCAGCTTGACGCACTCGGTTCATCATCTGCAGGTGGTCATCATGCGTACCGTGCGAAAAATTAAGACGGGCAACATCCATCCCCGCTTCTATCATTTTCACGAGCGTTTCCACGGATGATGACGCCGGACCGAGCGTACAGACGATCTTTGTCCTGCCAAATGTTCTTTTTCCTGAAACCATAAAGCGGTATTAAATAAAATAATTCATGCCATCGTATGATGGTGTCATCCGTATGAATGCAGGATCAGCATCCAAAATCAGGATCATTTATTTTTGCGGTATAAGATACAAAATATTCTTCGATATTGAAGCCACCGCATCCTCATCCAGCGGCAGAGTATGGTATTCACCGTTCTTCCATAACGGCGTCTGATCGGAGTAATGATCGTGCAGCGGTTGCCCCGATTCACCGGACGGAATGACGGAAAGAGCATTGTTCACATCTGCGAAGTCCACGATCTTCCGCATTGAGGGACCGAGCACCATTTCATACGGCTTGCCGAAATGATATTCTCCGTTATTCACTGTTGTGCCGGAGCCGTTCACTTCGAAAGGACCGATATTGAAGATCGGCTTCAGCACAGCAATATCACCGAACGGATGTTTCAGCGTTAATGTATGGAGTCTGCCCCAGCGCCATTGCTTCATCTCGCTTCCGAATTCTCCCTTCAATTCATCCAGTGTTTCTTCCAGACTTTTGCGAATGATCTCATCGCGAGTTTCCATCGTGTCTTTTGTGGCAGTATCATCGAACCATACTGATGTCGCGTCATTCATCAGTGATAATGTCACCCGATATGGAATATTGGCAAGCCGGATATATTGATGGAACAGTTCACTCCCCATTTCATCCTGATAAATATTTTTATTTAGATGACTAAAGAACACTTCAAAGATCGTCGTCGGTACATCGTCTTTGGTAAGAATAAAATTCCAATTCCGAAAATAGTTCACTGCCATTTGGACCGCCGGATCGGTGATCCGCTGCCCCTGATAGGCATTCACAATGAACGGTGTCAGTTCCTTTGCAAAATGAGAATACGAATCACTCTGTAGTTTTTTAAAATCGCTCACGTCGAACTTCTCTTTTGACTGAAGAACTTCGCGGATTCGTTCAATACGCGACGGTGGCTCCCACAAATTAGCAATATGATAGTTTACGCTGTTGGTCGTCTTATTATTTGCCGTGGCGATGAATCCTTCCGGCGGGTTGAACGATGACGGCAGTTGTTCGAACGGTATGAATCCCTGCCATTCATTCTCTCCGGTCCACCCGATGAACGGCAATGTCGGATTACTGCTGTTCCGTTTTGGCAGCCGAACACCGGGATGATATCCGATATTGCCCGCTGCATCCGCGTAGACAAAATTCTGTCCGGGAACGGTGAACTCGCGCACGCCGTTCAGAAAGCTCTGCCAGTTGTCCGAAGTATTGATGAGATAAATTCCATACAGCTCGTCGCTCACTTCAAATCCTGTCCACTTCATCGTAATAAAATTCGAGGAAGAGAATGAGGAGAGCGGATAGATCTCGTTGATTGCCGGTCCGTGGATCGTCTTTCGAATAGTGAATGCCACTTCACTTGAGTCCTTCACCCATACAGTATCGTGAATAACCTCGATATCCTTCCACTCATTCTTGTAGAGATATTTTTCGGCTCCAAGAGAATCGGTCTTTTCAAAATAGAAATCAGCATCATCCGCCATCACATTCGTCAGTCCCCACGCAACATTCTTGTTGTGTCCGATAATGACCAACGGCGTTCCGGGAAGTGAGACTCCGGCAACATTCATCTTTCCCCCTTGAAGATGGATCTCATACCATTTTGCGGGAAGCGACAAGCCGAGATGCGGATCGTTTGCGAGCATGGCTCTTCCGCTGACGGACTGTTTGGGAGAGACTGCCCATGAATTACTGCCGATATGTGTGCCTGTTGTTCCGAAGAATTCCTTGAAGTGATCGTGCAATGCAGCAAACTCGCGGAGTCCTTCAATTCTCTGTCCGGTCGTTGATCGATCGACGATCACCGGTGCATTCTCCGGATAGGATGGAAATATCTTTGA
>CAIVNT010000390.1 GCA_903907305.1 uncultured Ignavibacteriota bacterium | reverse complement strand
TGCTATTCCTGCAATACCTTGCACTTCCCAATAACAGTCTACAATCGCTCCGCAAGAACAATCCCGCAAAAACTGCGATGATGGTCCAGCGCGAGGATGAAGCGTCTTCAGACAATAAACAATTCTCCATTCAGCAGAACTGGGTGCCGATGTCGCGCATCTCGCGTCATTTGGTGAATGCCGTCATCGTTTCGGAGGACGGGATGTTCTATGAGCACGAAGGGGTCGATTGGTATGAAGTGGGTGAGTCAATCGAAAGGAATTTTGAAAAAGGGAAAGCTGCTCGCGGCGGCAGTACCATCAGCCAGCAATTGTCAAAGAATCTGTATCTCTCAACCTCGAAAGATCCGGTCCGTAAATTAAAAGAATTGGTCATCACGCTCCGCATGGAACGGATGCTCTCAAAGCGCAGGATCCTTGAGATCTATCTGAATGTGATCGAATGGGGAGACGGTGTATTCGGTGCCGAAGCTGCGGCAAAGAAGTTCTTCGGCAAATCCGCCGCCCAGTTATCACGTGAAGAAGCAGCACAGATGGCAGCTGTCATTCCCAGTCCCCGTAAGCATCAGCCGAATGTGATGTCCAGATATGTTGCACGCCGTTCTTCCATTATTCTCAGCAGAATGTCCGCCCGCGGAATGTAATTCAATCACCTTTCTCGAACAATGAATATCCATGATGTAAAACGTCTTATCGATGAAGGAGAAGGCTTTGAACTTGAGTTCAAACGCAAGGTCTCGACTGCGCAAAAGATTGCGAAGACTCTCTCATCCTTTGCCAATACCAAAGGGGGTATCGTTCTCTTCGGAGTGGATGATGATGGAACGATCATCGGCATTGAGAGCGAAAAGAGTGAACTCGATCTGATCGATCAATCAGCCCGCATTCTGTGTGAACCGGCGGTGGAGATGGAGGTCAAGATCATTCCGCATAAACGCCGTGATGTGATCGTGATCTTCGTGGAAGAGAGCAGTGATAAACCGCATTACGTAAAGGATGATGATGGTGAGTCCAAAGTGTTCATTCGTGTGAATGATAATACTGTCATCGCCAGCAAAGAAGTGGTGAAAGTGCTTCGGGATGAACGTCCTGAAAAATTACCTCTCACGGTAATGATCGGTGAGAATGAAAAACGTCTCTTTGCATATCTTGAAGATCATTCGCGTGTTACGGTAAGTGAGTATTCTGAACTGATCAATGTTTCCATCAGACGTGCGTCGCGCATTCTGACGACCCTCGTTCGTGCCGGTGTCATCCGGATACATACTCTCGAAAAAACGGACTACTTTACTCTTGCTTCCGATGATGAAGTATCCGAAGGCAATCATACAGCACGATCCCGTAAGCCACCGCGACGTTGAGCGATTGCTTATGTCCGTACATCGGAATCTCAATTCCCATATCTGCCTGATCGATAATTTCTTTCGAAACACCGGTGATCTCATTTCCGAAGACCAGACATAACGGGAAATCTTCTTTTGAAAGATCGTAATACGGAACACTCTTCGTTGTCAATTCCAGCACACAGATCTTGATCTTTTGTTCCTTCAATTGTGCAACAGCGGTGAGAGGGTCCTTATGATACTCCCACGGGACGGTCAATGTTGAGCCAAGCGCCGTTTTTTCGATCTCTTTTCGAGGGGGAGCAGGGGTGAATCCTGTCAAATACAGTTTGTTCAGAAGTGCACCATCCGAACTTCGAAAGATCGATCCTACATTATACAGACTCCGGATATTGTCCGCCATTGCATAGATCGGATTGCGTTCGACTGCAGGAAAATCTTCCAATTTCATACGGTTTTTTGATATTTCGTCGTGTGTCAGCTTCAGCATACGGGAGAGAAAATTTTTGGATGAGAATT
>CAIVNT010000389.1 GCA_903907305.1 uncultured Ignavibacteriota bacterium | reverse complement strand
ACTGACGCCCGCCAGAACGCGAAGCAGGCAGGTCGGTTAGGTCCAAAGGATTCCACGGCCCTTTGGGCCTTCGGAGCGGGCATTCCACTTCACTTCCTTCCATCACGCATATTGTTCTTCGTTTTTGTAGGCGCGGACGATAGTCCGTGCCTTACGGACGGATTTCCATCCGTCCGTACATTTTCTATTTCAACAACATTAATTTTTTTACACCTACATAATTGCCCGATGTCAGTTTGTAGAAATATATTCCACTCGATATTTTCGTACCATCGAACTGCGCAGAATAATATCCCGCATCTTTTACTTCATTCACCAGCGTCGAAACTTCTCTGCCGATCGCATCATAGATCTTAAGAGTAGTAAAGCTGTTCGCTGATAGCTGATAGCTGATTGCTGTCGTTGGATTAAAAGGATTCGGATAGTTTTGCAGTAATTCAGTGTATGCCGGATACATCTCATCTGCATTATTTTCCTTCACATCAACCGTCGGTGATTCTATCATATCAAGCAGCATCGCGGCAATGGGGGCAGAACTTGAGGGTGAATAATTGGTAAGAACAATCACTCCATTCTGCTGGATTGTATCAATGGACATGATCGTGCTGACACCATAGTCACTTCCGACATGCCCCCATCGTTTCTTACCGAGAACATCAAACTGCTGCCATATCAATCCGCCGTATTTATTGAGCGTTGGATACTGAATCGTACGGATAAGCGCTACGGTGGCACTGTCCAGTATTCTGACCCCATCAATTGCACCATAACCAATATGGGCCGCCAGAAACCTGGCAAGCGAACGGAGTGTCGTTCTGAGTTGACCGTCCGGATAGTCGGGATAACCATATAATCCGTGATCCAGATATGATCCACTCCACGTATACGGCCTTGCAATCTGCAGAGAATTAAGATCCTTCAGAAACCATGCAGTATTGGTCATTCCTAGGGGTTGGAAAATACTATCGCGGCAATATTGATCGAACGGTATTTTCGTTATTGCTTCAACCAGATATCCGGCAAGGGCTGCACCAATGTTGCAATATTTGTAAAGGCCGCCCGGCTGTTTTGCAGAATAGTTTGTGGATGAGTAATATTTTCCGCCGGGCGTAAGGTACTCTTGCAAGTAAGTGCCGAGTGCAATCGGTGAATCGCCCATGCTCCAGGTCATTTGGCTATAGGTGTCGCTAATCGAGGATACATGACAAAGCAAATGACGAAACGTAATCGGAATAGCCGGGAACAGAGGATTTCGAACAGGAAACGGGAGATACGCATTAATACTATCGTCCAGCGAAAATCTTTTTTGTTCCCAAAGCTGCAGCAACGCACTCGCCGTGATGGTTTTCGAAATGGACGCCAGCATGAATATTGTATTTTCCCTTACAGAATCTTGAAGGGGGATATTTGCCAATCCGTAATATCCTTCCCAATATATTTTACCGTTCTTCACAATACACGCCGCAACACCCGGAATATGGTTCACATTCATATGATTTCGAATAAAAGAATCGACATTCGAAACGGTGGTTGTTTTAAAATATTTTACAGGATTAGCCGCACTTTGTGCCGACGCATTCTTTGGTATAAAATAAATGGCAAACACCATCGCAATAAATCTTATCATCTTTTTCATACAACAAATTCCTTACACGAAATGAACAGATGCAGATTTTCTTGAATTGTCTGCATACTGATATAATTATTTTTTTCCCAGCTCTGCGGTAGAAAGGATATGGTTACTTATCAGTCACCATTTTTTTATTTACAGGGTTTTATAATAAAGATATAATTGTAATTTTCCTACTTTGCGGTTTTGACACCATACCATGAATTATGGCGGATGACGAAGCAGTTGCACTTTGACATTGCCGCCGAATGCCATAGTTTCCGGAAAAGTGACTGAATTTATTTTTTATATTTTCAAAAATACATTACCAAACTTGCAATCATAAGCAGATATAAGTAAATTACTTCGCCTTATTGATTATGAACAGGGCACTAACAGGGCACTGAAACTGAGAAAAAGGCTGAAAATTCGATAGTTTGCCGGACTGCATACAACAGCAACTATCGAAATCAGAAGAATTTAAGGAATAATTAACCGGCGCGTTCGTCTAACGGTTAGGACGGAGCCCTCTCAAGGCTTAAATACGGGTTCGATTCCCGTACGCGCTACAAGTAATTTATAGAATGAAAAACGGCTGAATTGTGAAATTGCTTTAGACAAACCGGATCAACTCCCCCCAACACTCTTCATTCTTCGATAATATTTTAATTCTTCATAATTGCGTTTTGCTCACTTTGATGATTGAAGAATTATCGTTTTATGCAAACCGGCTGTTGATTTTGAATTTACGATTTCCACGTTATTCCACGTTTACAATTCTTGGACGGGTTCTCCCGCCGTTCCATAAGAATGCTTCGCAGCGGCGGGACCTCGCTTCTGGAGGAAATTTACTAGCTCGGGATTCCCCGACAAAAAGCATGTCGGGTAAACCGTACGCGCTACAAGTAATTTTTAGATTGAACAATTGCTGAATTGTGAAATTGTTCTATACCAACCGAATCAAATAATTCTCCGGACTCTCCATTCTGCAATATTATCTTATTCCTTCATAATTGAACTAATAGGCAGTTGGTTTTCAATTTATCACTTCCGCGTTTTCTCAATTTCATAATTTCGGGACAGACACCGGCGTTTCTCTCCGAAACAATCACTCCCTCACAAAATGCTCCATCACTTCCGGCAGTTCAAAAGACATTTCGATCATTCCTCCAACGACATTGTTGTTGCGCCAGGGAGATTGAAAAATAATTTTTTTTCTGCCGTTCTTCTCAATGGTGTAAATGTTCGTCTCTCCGGTTGCCAATAATTTTTTCAGTGTAGATAATGCCGGTTCGGGATGACAATCGAACAAACTCTGTCCGATCAGCATTTTCCCTCCGTCATTCTGAAATACTTCACCGGACCGGTCATTCATATAAATGATGGTCCCATTCATATCGCACACCGTCACTGCTGCATTCACTTCATTCAAATAATCCATATCATCTCAATACTGATAATTGTGCAATTTTTATTTTAGTATCTCTCAGAGTGGTATCATAAAAAAGAACACACTTCCTTTACTGACTGTGCTCGACGCTCCCACTTCTCCCTCATGTTCTTTGATGATCTTCTTCGCAATGGCAAGTCCCAGCCCCGTGCTCTTTTCTCCGCCGGTCGGCTGAACGGATGTTCTGGAATACTCATGGAATAATTTTTTCAATTCGCTTTCGGGGATCCCTTGTCCCTGGTCCGTCACTTCACACCGAAGGGAATCATCCTGCTTCAGTAAACGGACCTCCACATGCGTATCGGGAAACGAATATTTCAGAGCATTACTCAAAAAATTATCCAATACTTGACGGATCCGGCGGCGGTCGAAATTCACCGTTGCAGGAAGTGCGGGATCGATGGACGAACTGATGGTGATATTCTTTGTCCGCGAGAACATTTGATGCGTCGTGAGAGTCTCCGCCAGAAACTCCTTCAGATCCACCGGCCATTTCTCGATGGTGAGGTTTCCGCTTGCAATGGCGGCGTAATCGAGAAGATCATTAATCAGCGCGATCGCCGAATTTCCCGCCAGGGAAATATATTCCACATACTCCGCGATTTCCGGATTTGTACGGATAGCGGGTTCTGCCTTCAGTAGATCCGAAAAACCGATGATGGCACTGAGGGGATTCCGCAGATCATGCGCGGCGATTCCGATGAATTTATTCTTGGTAATATTCAGTTCGATCAATTGCTGATACAATCGCGCTTTTTCAAGAACAACGGCAAGCTGTCCCGCAAGCCTTGTATAGACCTCGGTATGCTCGTATTTATACCGGTTCTTTTCATTGCTGGAAAAGAAGATGAAACCGATATTCTTTCCCATCGCGATCAGCGGACAGGTAAGACTCGAACGGATTCCTTCCTTCAGGATGTCGTCCGTCGCTTTGGATTGCGGTTTGTTCCGGAAGTATTCCTCCAGATCGTTGATGATACGCGGTTGCCGGGTAACAAGAAGGTTCTCAAGACTGCTCCCTTTCAGCGGCTGCTGATACCCTTTTGAGATTTTTATCACCGATGATTCCGATTGCGCCCATTGCGCAACGACCATTCCGGTCCGTTCATCGATCAACGAAACACCAATGCGGTTGAACGGAATGAACGACTTGAATGCCGTGTAGACCTGCTCGCACACTTCATCCAGCAGCACTCCATCGTTGATCTTTTTCGTCACCTCGGCAAGCGTACGCAGCTCCTCCAGGCGCACGCGCATCTTCCGAACATTCTCCTCTCCCTGTTTTGCCAGCATATCAAGTCTATTCAGCCTTGCATTGATCGCTGCCTTCACTTCTTCCGCCTGCATCGGTTTCTTCAGAAAGTCATCGGCGCCGAGATCCATACCCTGCCGCATCAAGCCGGACTCATTCATTCCCGTCAGAAAAATGAACGGCACGGCCATCAGTTGCTCATGCGCTCGGAATGCCTTCAACGTTTCAAATCCATTCATTTCGGGCATAGAAATATCGCACAGCACAATATCGGGCCGGCTCGTTAATGCCTGAGTGATGCCTTCCGCTCCCCCCTCCGCTGTGCCGCATTCAAACCCTTCCGCCTGCAGCGTGTAGGAAAGTGCTGTTCGAAAGTCCAATTCATCGTCAATGATTAATATTTTTCTCATTTTCCTCCCCGATCAGCTAAAATAACATTCGTAGACATACTATGTATTGATATTTCAAAAGGAAGGCAAGAAGATAGTTCTTCTGTTTTTTTTGTTAAGAAGAGATCGTGCGAACAGAGGGAAGAGCATTCGAGAAGTGATCACGATGCTTTCTCAAGACGATGCAAACAGAGTGCGTATATAGGATCTTACAGCGTGGAGAGATTATACTGCTTTCACGATCACAACTGTTTGGTCATCGTGCTGCACCCGGTCGCCGGTGAAAGCAGAAAGTTCGTTCAGTAGCGTAGTCTGAATTTTGTTTGCAGATTGAGCGTAATGCTCAATAACGATCCGGTGGATCCGTTCTTCGCCGAAATCACCCTCGTCGTTGTGCGCTTCTGTCACTCCGTCCGTCGCAAAGATAAATATATCACCGGGATGATACTTCACTTTCTTCTCCTCCATTTCATTTGCAAAAATGGAAGCATCATTCAATCCAAGTCCTAATCCGCGCGGAAGCACTTTTTTCACAGCACCGTTCGTTGCTTCGTAATGCCAGAGCGGTAAATGTCCTGCACGCGAAACAATGATCGTGTGTTTTTCCGTATCAAACTCTGCACCCAGCACGGTAACGAATGACCGTTTCTCGAGATCCTGACACAGCAGCTTGTTTGCACGGTTGAACAGATCCTTCGGACTCAGATCGAATCCATGCAGCGAACGGAGGATCCCCTGCACTTTGGCCATATACAAGGCGGCGGAGGTTCCCTTTCCGCTCACATCTCCGATCACCACCGTCATTTTGCCGTTGCCGTTCGAAAGATAATCGAAGAAATCTCCTCCAACCTCCATCGCGGGAATGGATGTGCCGGAGATCTCCAGTCCTTGTACCGTCGGCGTGGTCTGCGGCAGCGAATCCAATTGAATGCGCCGTGCGATCTGCAGTTCATGTTTCATTCTCTCTTTTTCCGCAAGTTCTTCGTAGAGGAATGAATTCTCGATCGCCACGGAGGCCTGTTTTGCCGTTGATGCGAGGAATGCAAGATCTTCCTGCTGAAATGTCGTTTCGGATTGTTTCTCACCCACGAGCAGCACACCGATCAACCGGTCCTTTGAACGGATAGGAATACCGTAGTGGAATCCTTCGTGATGGAATTCATCCTTCAGCAGCGCAGGAAGATAGTCAACACGGAACTCATTATTGAATTGTTTGATATGAACAATCAGTTCCCGTTCATGGGAAACACAGAATTGCTGCCAGTCGTGACCGTCAAATCCATGCGCCGATATGCACGAACAGCACTGTTCGTCCCGGAAGAACAGGACGCCGACCCGTTTCAGTTTCATCAGCTCACTCAGTTTCTGCACTAATCCCCTCGCAAGTTCCTCGGCGCTCAATGTAGCGGTAAGCACTTCTCCCAATTCAAATGATGCCCGGCGGTAGTCATACTGCAAACGGAAATATTTTTTGTCGATAAATTTCTGACCATACGTTCGTATGCGCATCACCGAAAATGTGACGATCAAAGCGAGACTCATCAGCATGACATGCTCCGATGCCTGACGCTGCGGCGACAATTCCGGTGCATCGTTGATCTCGATGGCAGTGCCGGTGAAGACGATGTTCGCCTGCGGCAGTTCAAGCGACGGCAGCCGGAAGAATGCCCAGATCAGCCCATAGATCACCGCTGTTCCCCAGAGGAATGTTACCACACTGTACTGTGTATTCCTGCGGATGCGGAAGTTCATATCCAGCAGCCGGTATCTGCCGATGGTATAGAGATAGGAGAGCGGGATCAAACACAACACAACACCAAACATTCCAATACCGACCGTTTGAAAGGAATTGTTCGAGAAGATGATTACGATCGCCACCAACACTCCCCCCGAAATGATCCCTGTCCACTTGTTGATCTTGTTCAGTCGCTTATACTCCGGAGGAACACTTTTCCGGAACTTAAAAAGAATAAAGAGAGGATAGAATGTCGGAAGGAACAATCCGAACGGCATATTGGTGATCAATATGGAAGCAAGTCCGACGGCACTGGTAATATAATATCCGCGGGCGATCCATTTCTTTTCGATCAGGTCCGTACGCTCCAGAGGGAAATAATGTGTTGAGTGGAAGAAGAACGCGATTCCGAAGAAGAATGCCGCACCGTTCATCATCGCACGGATCACCACTTCAGGGGTGACGATGAAATCCCTCCGTACCAGCTGGATGGCGATGAGAAATCCGATGAACATGAATGCGCTGCCGAGCATCCGTGCTGCAAAAAGATTCGGACGCGAAACGACGATGAAGAAACCGATGATCAGCCAGACAAGCCCGCTGAGCGAAAAGACGAGAATGGAAAGGGGGATGCCGAATTTTGCAAGAACGATGTTCAACTCAATAAAACGGTTGTT
>CAIVNT010000388.1 GCA_903907305.1 uncultured Ignavibacteriota bacterium | reverse complement strand
TCAGTCCTTAAATAAGAGAACCGAATATTCTTTATTGCTACTTCTTCGCACTATCAAATGATACACATGACAATATGGTGAACATCACCGACATATCGTTGAGGAGTAGTTTATGAGAATATTCATCGCATTAATAATCCTGTTTGTGTCTCCTGTCCCGGGTTCTGCGCAGGGACAAATGTTCCGGCTTCGGTCAGAGTTATCAGCTCCCTTTCAGTCCGTTCAACAGCAACAAGAGCTGCTCCAGGTAGAGAAGAAATCCGGTGCAACAGCTGTGCTCTATTCGCTGTTGCTTCCCGGAATGGGTGAGTTATACGCTGATGGATTTGATGACGGCAAATACTCATTGATTGCTGAAGGGGGATTGTGGCTGACCTATTTCTCGTTCCGGCAATATGGGGATTGGATCCAAAAGGATGCTCGAAATTTTGCTTCTGTCCATGCTGGAGCACAGATCAACGGGAAAGATGACCAGTATTTTGTGAATGTGGGTAATTTTACAGATACGTATGAGTATAATGCTAAAAAATTAAGGGACCGTGAGTTGAACAGAGTGTATTCACTCGATGGAGGATACAACTGGAATTGGGATTCGGATGCCAATCGGAAGGAATTCCGTGCTATGCGGGTATCGAGCGAACGGGTTCTCAATAATTCCCAGTTTGTGATTGCAGCTGTAATCGTAAACCGCGTTGTCAGTGCAATCAACGCAGCCCGGCTTACGCGGCTGTATAATCAACGGTCATCTGACGGGATCGGCTCATGGTGGCTGGAATCCTCATTGATTGAAAGCGGGCAAAAGCTTGACGGAATTAGACTTAGCGTCGTTCACAGATTTTAATTCGAGCCCCGCCAAGCGGGGCTTTTTTATATGAAACGTACAATCAAGCTGACAATTGAATATGACGGTACCGGCTATGTAGGATGGCAGCGTCAGCCGAACGGCAGAACGGTCCAGAATGAGATCGAGCAGGCTCTGTTCAAGATCACTCAGGTGGAGACAGGAATAGTGGGAGCCGGAAGGACCGACAGCGGCGTTCATGCTCGAGGTCAGGCAGCCAGTTTCCAAACATCCAGTCAATTGTCAATGAATGATCTGCTGAGAGCGCTGAACGGAAATATTCCTGAGGATATTGTTATTCATAACGCGGAGGTGGTTGCTGATGATTTTTCTGCTCGATTCAGTGCCGTGTCAAGGGAATATCGGTATTTCATCTGCAGCCTGCCAACGGCAATCGAAAGAAACTTCTGCTGGCAATGCGGATATCGGATGGATATCGAGAAAATGAAACGTACTGCTCAATCGATCATCGGAATTCATGATTTCCAATCTTTTTGTAAATCGGATTCGGAGGTTGAACACTATCGTTGTGAAATATTTGAATCCAATTGGACGAATGAAGGTTCACGATTGATCTATCATGTCCGTGCGAACAGATTTCTGCAGGGGATGGTAAGAGCATTGGTCGGGACAATGGTGAATGTAGGACGTGGCTATACTGAGGAGAAAGAGTTTGTTTCTATAATTGACGCCCGAAACAGATCAAAAGCGGGTCAAGCAGCACCTGCAAAAGGACTTTTCCTGGAGCGCGTAACTTATTGAATATCAACGAGTTTTAGAGTAAATTCAATCTATGATAGTTGAGTCGATCCACAAATTGGTTGAAAAGACCGATCTGACGAAGCATGAAGCATATGAATGCGTCCATGAGATCATGTCCGGTAAAACTACCGATGCCATGATCGCTGCCTTCTTGACGGCATTACGGATGAAAGGAGAGACTGCACCTGAGATCGCCGGCGCTGCAATGGCGATGCGGGATATGTCGAGCAAGATCAAGACGAAACATCCGAATGTTATCGACACGTGTGGAACGGGCGGTGATGGACTGGGAACATTCAACATCTCCACTGCATCGGCAATTGTTGCAAGTGCAGCAGGCGCTGTCGTTGCAAAGCATGGAAATCGTGCGGTCTCCAGCAAATGCGGCAGTGCCGATGTTCTGAGAGCTCTTGGTGTGAAAATCGATCTAGAAAATGAACGTGTTG
>CAIVNT010000387.1 GCA_903907305.1 uncultured Ignavibacteriota bacterium | reverse complement strand
TCTGCTGTGTTTAATGCTGTAGGTGAAGTATACCACCAAACCGATCAGCAGCCAGACGCCGAGACGGACCCAATTCTCAAGTCCTAATCCGAAGATCATCGCAGCACAGACGAGAATACCGAGGATAGGAACGAGAGGGACCAATGGAGTTCTGAATCCTCGGACCATATCCGGATTTTTTACGCGCATGATCCAGACACCGGCGCAAACGAGAACGAAAGCAAAGAGTGTCCCAATACTTGTCATATCTCCGGCAACACTTCCGGGAATGAATGCTGCAAATATTCCCACGAAAACAAAGAAGACCATGTTCGAGCGGTACGGCGTTTTATATTTTGGATGAACATCGGAGAAGATCTTCGGAACCAGACCGTCGCGCGACATGGAGAAGAAGACGCGTGTCTGTCCGAGCAGCATCACCAGGATCACGGAAGAGAATCCCGCAAGGATCGCAACAGTGATCAGCAGTGCCAGCCATTCGTATCCGGGCATGTAGTGGAGGATCGCATACGCTACGGAAGCTTCTTTGCCCGCCACTCTGAAATCCGTGTAGGGAGCAATACCGGTGAGCACATAGGAGAACAAAATATAGAGGATCGTGCAGACGGCAAGCGATGCGAGAATTCCGATCGGCATGTCGCGGGCAGGATTCTTTGCTTCTTGCGCTGCAGTGGAGACAGCATCAAATCCGATGAAGGCGAAGAAGACGACACCCGCACCTCCAAGAATTCCCATGATCCCTCCGAAATTGATATTCGCACCGAGATGAGATTTGATCACTTCGGGTTCCGGAATCATTGGTGTGTGGTTCAGAGGATTGATGTACGACCAGCCGAATCCGATAAAGAGAAGAACGATAGCAACTTTAATGACGACGATGATTCCGTTCACGAAAGCGGATTCCTGTGTCCCACGGATGAGCAGCAGTGTAATGAGGAAGAGTATAACTACGGCAGGAATATTGATCATCCCGCTTATCCCGTCCGGAGACATCTCAAACGGAGAGTGACTCCAGGCGAAAGGAATGGACATTCCCCAATGGCCGAGAAGTTTGTTCAGATATTCCGACCAAGCAATGGCAACCGTGGCAGCACCGAACGCGTATTCAAGGATCAGATCCCAGCCGATGATCCACGCGACAAATTCACCGAGTGTAGCATAGGAGTATGTGTATGCACTGCCGGCGATCGGGATAGATGATGCAAACTCAGCATAACAGAGTCCTGCAAATCCACAGCCGATAGCGGCAATAATGTATGAGAGGGTGACGGCCGGTCCTGCATGTTCTGCAGCAGCGGCAGCTGTACGGACAAAGAGTCCTGCACCGATGATCGCACCGATTCCTAGCAAGGTAAGATTGACCGGACCGAGAGTCCGCTTCAAGGAATGTTCGGACTCCTGCGAATCACTCATCAGATCTTTTAGTGGTTTCGTAACAAACAGTTTTGATGCCATTACTTTCCTCCTAAGGTATGAAGATGTGTTAGTAAATACGGAAACAGACCCATGAAATCAAGTTCATTTTTTTACGGAGATAAAGATTGCGGTGCTCACGAACGCCATTCCTGCGATGAAGGGATAGGAAATATTTTGTTGGAAAAGGATCCCTCCGACAATGGGACTGATAATCATCGCTGCGGTGACGACCGAAGAGACCATTCCCACCACTTCACCTTTCATTGTCGGTTCCACGCGTTTGAGCGCTTCGTTTGCAACCACCACCCGGTAGACCGCCTGACTTGTCCCTGCGAACGGAAGCGAGATATAGAAGAGAATGATATTCTGTGTCGCAACAAGAGCTAATCCGATCAGCGTAATTCCAAACATGATCCTTTCCAACTGCAGATTGGTGAAATATTTCGTCCAGAATTTATTGAGCAAAACTGTCTGATTGATGGCAACGATCACGCCGAGTGCGGTGAATAACAGTCCCGTCTGCAAAGCAGTATAATTGAACGCCCTCTGAGTAAAGAGAGAGAATGTGGTCTGAGCAATAACGAACGAGAGAGCAAAGAAGAACCATTTGAGATACAAAGGACGAAGCGTAATACTCTGAAATGCATTTTTGATGGGAAGAAAGGGATTGTAGCGGAGCGGTTTTATGCTGCGGTGGTGATTTGATTCTGTTAAAAAGAAGAATGCGAAGATCAAGTTTACGAACGCCATTCCTCCGGCAAGATAGAACGGCGCCGCATGGGAGATCTTGCTGAAAATCCCTCCGACCATCGGACCGAGTATGAAACCGATCCCAAAAGTTGCTCCGATGATACCGAGGTTCTTCACCCGTTCTTTTTCATCATTCCCGGAAATATCCACCAGGTAACTTTGGGCTGAGGAAAAATTTCCAGCAGCAAGGCCGTCGATTATGCGTCCGATGAATAATAATGGGATCGTTACTGCACTGGCGAAGACAAGCCAACCGATGGATGTGGATGCGATGGATAATAAAATAACAGGACGTCTTCCTATCCTGTCCGATAGTGCACCAAGAAATGGAGCACTGAGAAATGCGCAAAGGGAATAAACGGAGAACAGCATTGTGATAGTGAGTGCTGTTGCACCGAATTCGGTCAAGTAGTAGGGAAGAATTGGAATGACTATGCCAAATCCAAGAACATCTACGAACACACTTGCAAGAATGATGATTTTTTGCTTCGACATGACAGCGAAAGATAACGAATTATTGTATATTCCCCAAGGTTTACCATGAATGCACGAACAATAATCAAAGAAC
>CAIVNT010000386.1 GCA_903907305.1 uncultured Ignavibacteriota bacterium | reverse complement strand
GGTGTGCTGACTGCCGACGGCGACTCCGCCGAAGTCGATACTGTGTTTGCTTAACACGAATTCCGGAGCGATACCGGTCCCTTCCAGCACAACAGAATCGGGGGACGAAACGGCGTCACTCTGGAATTGCAGAACGGAAGAGATCTTTCCCTGCACCGACGGATCGAACCGAACGATGAAGTATTGCGATGCTCCGTGTCCAATTATCGTCGATTCGGGTATTACGCTGAAGGCGGGATGGAATGTCCGTGCGAGCGAAAGATGCAGGTCCATATTTCCCGGATTGCTGACCAGAACGGAATCGAACCGGCTGCTGTCGGTCCGAACATCACCGAAATTAAGCTGCTGCTTCGATGAGAAGAATAACGGCTCCACTCCTGTCCCGTCGATGTAAACGGTATCGATCGACGGTTCGGCATTATGCAACATGATAATGAATGAAGAACGTTCACCTCGGACGACAGGAGCAAAATGAACCTTCACTCTGTGCGATGCGTTCGGCAGAACGGTGAACGGATCAGTGAGAACAGTGAATTGACTGTCGCGTGAGACAACGGATGACACGATGAGCGGAGAATTTCCGGGATTGCTGATCTCAACCGAATCCGTTACAGTCTTTCCGAGACGGAGCTCGCCGAAATGTATCTGTGAAGACGAAGCGGCAAAGGTCGGCAGAATTCCGTGTGCTTTCACATCTATGGAATCCGCTCCCGGTGCCGCATCATGAAGGAATGCGATCTTCGCCGTGTGTTCCGTCCGTTCAGCGGCAAGGAATGTGATCCGGAACCACAGTGAGTCAGAGGGCTGGATCAGCGCATGGACCGGCTTCACCGTGAATGCCGTTGAATCACTGCTCTGCGCGGAACGAACAGTAAGCGGTGCCGTTCCATTGTTCTTCACACAGACACTATCCATTTTCGACGATCCGATGCGGACACCACCGAAGTCCACCGAAGATTTGTTCACAGCAAAGACCGGCGCAATACCGCGTCCTTTCACACCGATGGTGTCAGGTGATGACGAAGCGTTGCTCGCAAAACTAATCCTTCCCGAATAACTCAATTGTGCGTGCGGAGTGATCGAGATCAGGAACTTCCCTGAACTTCCCTTAGCCACGATCATCGATTCCGGTTGCACCGAAAATACCGCACCCGACGTATGGATATTTGAAATATTCAGATCCATGTTCCCGGGATTCGAAATGACGATCGAATCCATTTTAGTACTGTCAACCCGCACATTGCCGAAGTCCAACGACGGAACCGATGCCGCAAACAGTGGTTCGATCCCGATCCCACTCATCGTCAGCGTGTCGGGTGCAGAATCCGCATTATGATAGATGAAGATCAAACCCGTCCGGACAGAGCGGAATTTCGGAGTGAAGGTGAAGAGCATATTCCGTTTTGTATTCGCTGCAAGACTGAATGAATCCGGAGCAGCGATGAACTCGCTGTCCGTTGTTGCATACGAAGAGACGAACAGTATTGAATTGCCGTTGTTCGTGATCTCAATAGTGTCCTTCTTCTCAGTACCGATACGGACCTCACCGAAGTGCAATTGTTTTGTCTTTGCGGAGAATGTCGGCATGAAGCCTTTTCCGCTCAATGCTATGGTGTTGGATGACGGTTTCCCGTCGTGGTTGAACTGTATCTGCGACGCGGCATTGACCATCGACGAGGACTTAAATACGATCCTGAACCAGAGCGATTCCGACGGGGCGATCACAGCAGTGTTCGGTGCAATTGAGAACAGCGATATATCACCAACTGATGCAGAGATAATATTCAACGGAGCAGTTCCGTTGTTCTTTACTGAGATACTGTCTGTTTTCACCGTACCGATGCGGACTCCGCCGAAGTCCACCGAGGTCCTCTTCACTGCAAAGACTGGAGCAATTCCTCTCCCCTGAAGTCCGATCGAATCGGGAGACGAATCAGCCGTGCTGATAAAATTGATGCTTGATGGGAACATATTTTGCGCATTCGGTGAGAAAGAGACATAGATCGTTTTTGAACTTCCCTTCAGGACTGCCGTCGATTCGGGATGAATGATATACGCTCCGTTCCCCGGTCTCTGAGCATACATCAGCAGATCGATGTTGCCGGGATTCGATACCGTGATCGAATCGAGTTTTGTGCTGTCCACTCTCACGTCACCAAAATTCAGATGGTCCGCTGAAGCGACGAACAGCGGCTCAACACCCACACCGTCCACAGACAGCGTATCAGGATTTGAATCCGCGTCATGCATCACGATCAGTTTTGCTTCGATATTGCCGCGTTTTGTCGGCCTCATTTTTATGAAGAATTTTGATGAATCCCCTGCATTGATCACTCGCGATGTCGGCGCGACTGTTATCTGCGCATCGTCGGAAGCGATGTTGCTGATCGTTAATTCCATATTCCCCGGATTTTTGATCCAGAGACTGTCCGTTTTTTCTCTGCTCACACGCACACTGTCAAAACGAATGTGTGTGTGCCGTGAAACAAAGATCGGCTCGATGCTCAATCCCTGCACGGAGACTGTGTCGCTCAATTTTCGTCCGTCGTGATGAAAAATGAGCCTGTCCGAAAAATGACCGCGCGCCGTCGGTGCAAATGTCACGGCGAATTTTGCAGTGCTATTCTTCGGCAGGACTGCACTTGCCGGTGTAATGGAAAATGTATCCGTAGAGAGTGTCACTGAATAAATGGTCAGCGGCATGCTTCCGTTGTTGTGGACCGTCAGCGTGTCCGTTTTGCTCGATCCTTTCCGCATCGGATTGAAACTCAGCGATGCATCGGAAAAGAAGAGCGGTTCCACTGCCTGAGCGGAGAATCGGACTGTGTCCTTGTTCGGACTTCCGTTGTGGAAGAAAACAAATTTCGCTTCCTTATATCCTTCTGGACGGCGTGGCGAGAAGGCAACGGTAAATTCCTTCTTCGATCCTGGACTGAGGATCACTGATTGCGGTGTGATGATGAATTCAGAATCGGATGATGTAACAGAAGTGACGGCGAGCGATGTATTACCCGTATTGGTGACTGTGATCGTATCTTTCCGTGTTGAATCGATACGAACTTCGCCAAGGTCCACAACACGGCGTGAAACGGTGAAGACCGGTACTTGACCGAATCCGCTCACGGAAACGATATTCGTATCCGGAATTCCGTCATGCGTGAATTTCACCGTCCCGTTCTGCGTTCCCATCAGTACCGGTTTGAATGTGAAATAGAATTTTTGTTTTTCTCCTGCTCCCAATACTGCCGATTTTGGCGTGACGAGGAATTGTGATGAATCCGAGGAAATTACTGAAGAGATATTCAGTGTGATATTTCCCGTGTTCGTCACTGCCAGTGAATCTGTTCTGGTGCTGCCGACCGTTACCGAGCCGAACGAGAACGAGGATTTGTCGCCGGAAAAGATCTGTTCGGTCCCTGTACCGGAAACATGAACACTATCCGGAGTGGTGGCTGTGGCAGAATGTGTGAAGATGAGCTCGCCATCAAAATTTCCCTGAGATGGTGGTGCAAATGTTACTATGAACCAGGCCGAATCATTTACCGGAATATCGTATTGCGGAGGCGTAACAGCATATCCTCCAACGGTTGCACCGATATTTGTTATGTGAAGTACCGCTGTTCCTGTATTTTTCACCTGAACACTATCCGTTTTGGTGCTGCCGCGGTGTATATCGCCGAATTGAAGCTGGCCCGGCGCCACGCTGAATTGTGAAGCGGTCGCGCTGCCGGTGGGATTAACACCGAAATTCGCACCCGAATTGAGGATGTTGTTATAGATGATGATCGATCCCCCGATGGAACCTTCCGCCTGCGGTGAGAATGTCAGGATCATCTTCGCACTGTCCCCTGTTTCAATCGTATCTCTCTCCATGATCGCAGAAAAATGCACCGAGTTGGACATCAGACTTGAGATGATGAGCCGGTACGTGCCGGTGTTATAGACAAACACACTCTCCTTCTTCGACTCTCCGAGCGGAACAATGCCAAACGATGGATAATAATTTGAGGCGGTCAGTACCGGGAAGATGGTCCTCCCTTTTACGGTCACCGTATCGACACCGTTTTTACCATTATGAGTGAAGAACAGTTTTGATTCGGAACCGGTATAGGTGGCGTTCTTCCAGACCATGAACTTTGCACTGTCCCCGACCGCTATCGTTGCTGAACCCGGAGTTGCGCCGAAACCCTGATAGTCCGGTGACGACCCGACCGATGTGATCTGCAGCGGCCATGTACCATTGTTCTTAATATAGAGTGAATCATATTTCATCACCGCTTCCTGAACAACATCGCCGAAATCGATCTCTTTCGTCCAGAATGAAGCGTTCCCTTTCTTCGCCGTGCCGACAATGATGAACGTGGTCATGGTGTCGATAGGACCGGCAACGATCTTATTAATATTCTTATCACGCGAAATGACCTCGACGTACTGCCAGGCATTGTTCTTCCACTGCATCACGTTCAGCGAATCATCATCCGGAATTCCGGCAGCAGAATAATCTCCGTCATTGTACATCAACGAGATCGTCCCCTGAAGAGTTGAGATGTTCTTTTGCTCGGTCTGATAATAATAGCGGAGAACCTTCAGTCCGACGGGCAGGGCGGGAAGCGGCGCAGCGGCAGTGTCCCACAATGTGATCGTAATGTCGCCTGAATCCTGGAGCGCGGAAACATTCAATGTGAACGGATGATAACGCTGAGCATCCTTGTCGAGAATTTCCCATGAATATTCTTTTGACGACGATATAAATCTTCCGAGATGCCCGGCGACCATATAGTTGGACGGGATCGGACCAAGTACTCGGAGCGTGAAAGAATCCGTCCGGACATAGTTCATCAGTGTACCATTGATCGTGGCATTCTTCGTCAGTCTGAGCCAATTCCCTCCGGAGAAATTCCTGAGGACAGAGACAGAATCCGGTATCTCCGGTCCTGTACTTCCTGTCCAGCCATAATAGTTGATATCATACATGCCGATCGACTTGGGAGTGGCGGCAATACTCCCTCCCGTTCTCATCACGGTGGAACCATCCCACATTGTAACGTTGTTCACGGAATTGTCAACAATTCCGGTCTGCAGCGAGAGCAATGATCGGATAAGAACAGGCTTACTCAATGTTGTCACACCGGAGTTTCCAAAGTTGATGGTTTGGACGGTATCAGGAAAGAATGTGCCGGTCACCTGCGGCGCACCTGCCTCTGCAAAAGCAAATGCTCCTGAATCGCCGAGGAAGATCGTCCCTGACAATTGAAGTGCTCCGTTCACACCTTGCGGGTTCTGTGTCGAGAAATATCCTCCTTTCGTCAGAAGAAAATCACCGGCACCGAACATCTTTCGCGTGACGCCGGTGTTGAAACTACGAGTGCTGAAGAGAACGCCCGCAGGAAGATTCACATCGCATGATTGTGCATTCAGATCGAATCCGGGGAGAAAGAGTGATTTGGTGAGTGTAAAACCATTTCCGTTCTGGATGTTCATTCCGCCCAGAGAATCCGGCATTCGTGTTCCCGAGACCTGAGGAACAACACCGTTGAATGTTGCACTGCTGCTGGACGGAGAATCAAATTGGAATTTCGCAGTTTGGAACGTTCCGTCCAGTCCATTCGCATGTGCAGTGACCAGCGAACCCGGTTTTTCGATGTACGTACCGGTGCCGCGGATCTCGTTGGTCCCGGCAGTAAGATTGTTCATGTATAACGTATCGGGCGAATTTACGGTAATATTGCCGTTCGTCAGCGTGAGTGTGTTTCCATAATATGATCCGTTGAATGTTACGCCGGCAGGATTGTCGACGACAATTGAGATGTATTGTGAGGCAAAATCTTTGAAGTATGAACGGAATATTCCTGTCTGTTGAGCCGCAGTTCCTTTGAACGCGATCGTCGAGGACCAGTTGTCCAGGAACAATGAACCGGTATTTTTGAATAGCCCCGGAAGTCCATCCGCATGCGCCGTTTCGATCTTTTCTGAGACACGGATACTTCCCTGTCCAAGGATGCTGTATCCCTTACCATAAAGATTGCTTGTTGTCAGCATGATGTCCTGCGGGAGCGTGACGTCACCTGAATCGAGATATAAATTTGAGACTGAGATGCTGTTCAGGAACTGCACACCGGACGGATTCTTGATATTGATATTGGTCATGTTGATCAATTCATTACCGGTCGTCTGCGGAGTTGTGCCGATATATTCCAGAGTGCCGAACTGTGTATAACTTGCGGAGCTGATCAATAATCCCGAAGCGGCCCGCACTCGTAGTGTAGAAGGATTGGACCAGTAATATTCACTCCACCCGATCCGGATATTCTCTGCACTAAGATATGTTCCGCCGATCTCGACCGACCCATACACCGCGGTGAACGAATTGAACCGTGATGTCAATGTGCTGTCACGTGAAATGTTCCCGGAAACGACAAGACGGTCGTAATTGACGGACAACGTTCCTGAATTTTCTGTTCCGCCGTCGATATAGAGATTCTTCGGCGAATCGTATGTTCCGATCCTGACCATGCAGGAACTGATACCGACAAATCCCGCCTTAAAATTCGTGAGGATCGTCGCCGTATCACCGCCGTTCAATGTGAAGTTCATCGTCCAGCCAGAAATATCGCCGGACCATCGATTGCCGATCACTTGACGGCCGCTCCCCGTGAAATTGAAATTTGCGGATTGTCCTGTCGTGATCAGATTCGTTGAAAGTTTTGTCACATCGGAGTTGAGCACTCCGGTCATATACAAGCCTATTCCGTTCGCCAGTGCTATACGGGTTCCTGTCCCAGCGCCGAGCAGCAGCAAGTTCGTGCAATAGGCATGAGTGGTACATTCGATTGTCTCTCCCGCGCGGACTATAACGTCATCATTCGCATCGGGGATCCCGTCCTCATCCGAACCGCCGATCAAAAACCAGCTCGCGGCATCTCCCCAGATACCGCTCGCTGTTGACTGGAACACGCCGCCTGTCCCGCTGAGCGGGGAGCCGGTTGATGTTCCAATCGCAAATTCTCCAAATTCCGTTATTCCTTCGAACGTCGCCGAACCGAACGAAGCACGCACAGCACTCCCCACAAGCACCCATGCACCATAGCTGCCGATCTCTCTCCGGTATAGTTGTATATTCGAAGGATGTTCCTGATCATTCAGTGAGATTGATTTTGCACCGAGTCCGAATGTGAGGTCCGCTGAAAATGTTCCGTTCGCCGTCGAACGGATGATCCAGTAGTGATTGTGGAATGTCGACGCACCGTCGGGAGCCATTCCCTGAAATGCCGATGATGATTGCACTACGGAGATAGTATCTGTTCCGGTCTTCGATTGGAATGTTGCAAAGAGTGATGCAGTTGTAAAATTTACTTCGGAAGGCCCGCTGACGATCTGTTTATTCAACGATGATGGAACCGGAAATGTTGACGCAACCCACAGCGGAGAATAATATAATGTTCCATAGCCGGTCCCTTTTGTCTCATACGTTGTGGATCCGCTCCCTTCATTACAATGCCAATTCGCGATGAGTCCAGTCTCGCTCCCGTTTACTGAAGTGTACATCGATTCCTGAATTTCAGATTGTGTCCTTCCGGTATTCCAAAAACTTATTTCATCAATAGCTCCGTCGTAATAAGTATTAACCGATTCATATGGTATTTTTCCGATGAGAACAGGATCGTCATTCACCCAAAGTCCATGCGATGTGATAAGCGTGGCCGTTTGTTTTCCATTGATATAGAATGCGATCGTGCTTCCGGTTCGAGTTACCGTAATGTGCTGCCAAACATTATTGGCAATGTCACCAAAGACATATTCTACTGCGATATCCCACGACTTCACAGGATCGCTTGTGCTCCAAAAAGCCCACTTTGAATTGTGTATCCCGATAAGGAAGGGCGCATATGTACTTGTTGCCGCCTTACCGATCACATGATCGTAATTCCAATCTCCGCCTGCGTAGTTCGGTTTTGCCCAGAAACTGATCGTAAAATTGCTGCTGTCAAAATTGAACAGAGATGAATTGCCGAGGTCGACATACTGATTCACTCCGTTCAATTGCAGCGCAGTGCCGGCACTTTGTCCAACCAATGTTAGAGGAACCAAAAGAGCAGAGAAGAGAACAAGCAGACGCAGTTGTTTCATTGATAGATCCCCCAAATTTCATATGACCTCGCAGTCTGTTGTAGACCGAATCAATAGAAATAATGAAGAAAGTTTGGCGGTGACTCAATGATGCAAATGCATCATTTATCAGGATTGTTGAACAACAATAGGGGGAAAAAGGCTAGACCAGTCCGTCCTGCATAGCTTTGACGACTGCCTGGGACTTTGAGTGAACGTGGAGTTTTTCGTAGATATGACTTACATGGTTACGCACAGTGGCGCGGCTGATGAACAGCTTTTCTGCAATCTCGTCGCTTCCCATTCCCTTCACCAGACAGGAGAGGATCTCCAATTCCCGTTCGGAAAGGAGAGACTCTCCTTTCGCATGCGGAACTCTCTCTTTGAAGAGTGTCAATGCCTGCCGCGCTATGGAAGGGGTCATCGGCGAACCGCCTTCGGCTGCATCTTCGATCGCCTGAAGCAAACGGACAGGCTGTGTCTTCTTCAAGACATATCCATCTGCACCGGCCACGATCGCTTTGAACACATTCGAATCATCTTCGAACACCGTCACCATGATGATCTTCATTGCAGGAAATTTTTTCTTGATGAGCGGTACGGCCTCAATGCCGGACAATCCCGGAAGATTGATGTCGCAGAGAAGTACATCGGATGCCGTCATCCGCTTCAGCGCATCTTCGACGCTTCCGAATGTTCCGGTGCAGACAAATCCTTCGGACGCTCCGAGCATATATGTAACGCTCTCCCGGAAACCGGCATGATCTTCAATAATGGCGACTCGAATGTTCATAGATGTTTTTTTATGATGCTGTTCAATGTGACTATTCTCTTCCCATCAATCAATGATGCAAATGCATCATTTCAATCTTTAAATGGATCGACGTTCCCCCCGACGGTCCCGAAAGGAATTCAAGTTGCGCTCGGATCTCCTCCGCACGGTTCTTCATATTCCCAATACCGTTCCCGTGGAGCAGAAGTTCCTCTTCACTCTTCTGAATACGAATGTCGGACGGTATCCCTTTCCCGTCATCCTTCAGAATGAATTCAATACTCTTTTCTCGGCGCCGAACGGAAAAATTAACGATATGCGCATCCGCATGTTTGTGGATGTTGTTCATCCCTTCTTTGAAGATAAGGTAGATATTCCGTCTCGCGATCTCCGAGATAGACTGCCGTTCTTCTCCTTCATCGATCCGGAACTCCGTCTCCAACGAATGCATGGATGCACTTTCCGAGATCATAATGCGGATGCGGGCGGTCAGATCGCCCACGGTATCATGTTTCGGCGCGATCGCCCAGACAATGTCCGTCATTCCTTCGGATGCGGTTCCGATCGCCTCGTTGATCTTCTTCAGCAATTCGGATTGCCGCACTGTGCGCCGTTTGAATGATTGTTGGAGAATATTCAAATAGATCGTCGCACTGCTCAGCGTGGAGGCAATATCATCATGAAGATCCCGTGCGATCTGATTCCTTGTTTTTTGTTTCTCCCGCAGTGCGATCCTCTTCAATACCACCCGCTCATAATAGAGATGGATCATGGCAAAGAATATCACTACAGAAGCGAGCGGAAGAAGTGCATACAGCAGATTTTGTTCATAATAGAAAAGTGCCGTCAGCAGGATGAACAGAATAACCACCGGGATGTGAATGGCCGTTTGCTGAGGGATCTTCCAGCCGCTCCGACGGCGTCCAATAATAACCGATCCGGCGCAGAACAACAGCATCACGATAAGTTTCACTGTCTCACTTTGTGTTTTCGGATCGCTCACTTCACGCAGCAGAAATTTTCGGAACAGTGTCGCACTGCGGTATGCTCCCTCTTCTTCTCGGACAATAAGGCGGCTTCCTCCCTGAACATGTTCGATCGTCCTCGTTATTCCGCTGGCGGGGAATGTCACAACCACGACATATTTTTTTGTCCGGTCTGCGCCAAAATGGACCTGCAGCGAATTATGCGATGCATATCCGCTGCCGCTGTTCACTTCACGATATTGCCGAAGTTCAGAACGGATCCCCGAGAATCCCTCTTCATAAAGGCGCACGCTCGCTCCGACCGCGTCCCGATTACTCACCGTTCCTTCGATGCTCACTTCCACAAAGTTGGAATCATTGGTATTGTTCAGGAAAAGAAGACTTTCTCCGTTGATATATGTTGCAGAGTAAAGATCGACATCACCGTCTGCATCAACATCACCCGTGGCACTTCCGGTATTGTATCCGTTGTGTTGAATACCGTATTCGAAAGTTTTATCGGTGAATGTGCCGTTCCTGTTATTTACATACAGCCGGTTGCTCCCCACATTAGAAAGATAAAGATCGAGCCAGCCGTCATTATTCAGATCCGCGCAACAGATACCGTAACTGATCAGCGTGTCCTGACCGATCGTCGCTGCGGAGATATCCGTGAACCTGTTTCCTCCGTCATTCCGGAAAAGTTTGTTCACCGACTTTCGTTTGGCAATGAACAGATCAAGATCGCCGTCATTATCAATATCACAGAACACAACACCATTGCTTCGCTCATAGGCTTCCCCGCCGATTCCGGACTGTTCCGTTATGTCGATGAATCGTACGCCGTATTCTTTGGATGAGACATTCTTATACAAACGGCACTTGTCTGTCCAGAATGTGACCACAAGATCTTCCTTGCCGTCACCGTCAATATCTCCGAACGTTGAACAGACACCTCCCCGCTCCGTCGCCAATCCTGACGATGCCGTCACATCAAAAAAATATCCGTCGCCATTGTTCAGGAAAAGGCGGTTTGTCGTCAGTTCGTTGGCAACGAACATATCAAGATCACCGTCATTATCCACATCCGCATAACTGACGGAGT
>CAIVNT010000385.1 GCA_903907305.1 uncultured Ignavibacteriota bacterium | reverse complement strand
GTGGCAGAATATTTTTATTCTTCAAAATATACCACTTTCTTCATCAAGAAATGGAATGGTTTTTCTGATACTACGCACCACCTATCGTAAAAAATTCAGCGCATACTCCAATTGATCATCATGGCCTTGGACAAGGTGTTGAGGATTCTGAATGACGAGACTATCGGGGAGAACTCCGTTCCATTCGAGACGCATACCATCATACCGCAGGAATTCCTGCATCGGTATCCTGATCTTTGTTCCAGACGGAAGCGGATAGTAATCATATCCTCCTCCGCCTCCGCCGGTCGTATCGCCGATGGCTGTAACAAACGGAAGCTGTTTCATCATTTCCGGGAATATCTCCGCTGTACTGAACGAGGCTCCGTTGATGAGAACCACCGTTGGTTTCTTCCATTGATATGGACCTCGAGCACGAACATATCCCAGCGGTAATTTCACTCCATGGCGGTAAAACTGGGGTCCCTGAAGCTGATACTCGATAAATCTCCCAAGGATGATCTCGGAAGCATCTGTCGTCCCGCCCCCGTTGCTTCGCACGTCGATGATCAACCCTTTCACATCCTTCATCCCATCGAGCACAGCATCGATATCATAGGCCCATGTCCCTTCCTTGAAGGCCCCAATATAAATATATCCGACACGTTCCGGGGAGATGCCGTATTCAATATTATTTTCACCGGTCAAGGACAACGGAAAATAATTTCTTACAATTTCAGGATCATACAATTTCCTGGCCTTTAATTGCCGGGGGGTAATATACGGTATCACGGGAGATCCCCCGCCGCGGGAATAAAGTGCAACATGGCCGTCCTTCAGTTCGGCCAGCAGATCAGAGAGAAAAAAGAATATATCATCTCCTTGAACACGTTCCACCTTCGCCCCTATACACTGTATGGAGACTGTCCCAGTTGATTTTTTTGAACTGCAGGAACGGATAGACCTCGTTTATTTTGGACCAAGCCGTTTCAAAATCCTCACTGTTCAGTTCCGGAGCATTGTCGGGTACGAACAGATCGCTGCATCCGTAGAAAATGACCAGAAAGAGCAAACCGATAAATATTCTACCAGACATAGGACACTCTCACGACCGCATTATCAACAGCGATGAACAGATCATTCCAGGCCGTATTTCTCACAAATTGGAACATATATTTTCCGGAAACGGAGAGATCGTTGCTGAGCCGATATTCAACACCAAGATCACATCGGCCATTCAGATTCGACCAAGGGAACAATACTTTTACCATCTGATCTTTTTCTGTTTTTGTATTATCGATCATTCTCAATCCGATGGTGACCACATCCATCGTCGCGCCGGCATTGATCACCCAGGATCCACCTATCGGCATGATCACCGATGTTGAGACTGCAATGGAATTTTCCAGAAAGAATGACATATAATCGGAGTACATTTCATCCTTCAAAGCCACTTGCTGTGAACGGATGTGCATCGCCATGATCCCTGCAGGACCAACATACCAATCGGCATCATTCCCGAACACCGAGATCTTTTTGAAGAACGATTGATGATCGAAGAGCATCCGCATATGGAACACTTCCGCGCCGGAATTATTGTTCCTGACAGTGCTGCCATGCTGGTATTCTATCCCGAATGAATTCTTAACACTGTCCTGCTCTGTTCCCCATTCGGCTCCAAATGTTGAGAATGTTCCGGAATACTTCCGCAGGGAGATAAAATCATCCTTCACACTGAGACGGCCGGTGCCTCCGTACAAAGACAACGCCGTTTGAGATGTACTTTGTTGTGCTTGAAGAAGCACCGAAAGGAAAATGGTAAAGAATAGTATATAGGATGGTATTTTCATGATGCCGGACCGAACGAATCACATGAAGATTACAAAAGGACCGCCTCGCTGTTCAGCGGTCCCTTATGAGATTTTTCAGTATACATTTTTTTTGATAATATTCCGCACTGCTTTCAGCATTGCATCTGAGGGAATTTCCGGTGCCGGCGTACCCGGGGTCAGTTTCAGATTGAACGGCTTGTACTGAACGACCGGAGCCGCAAATGTCCCGTCCGTGATCGTTATGGATTTCGTGGTATCAACAAGATCTATGCCGCTCCCGTTGACCGTCCCCTGAATGGCACTCCCTGACATGGAAGTAACATTGACCAATCCCGACATCAGAATGTATATGTCGGGCACCTGTTTCTTGGGATTGAATGAGGGAATATAACCGAACATTGCCGATTTACTCCCGCTGGGAAGCCAGATAGGAAATACGCCCGTTGTCACAGGATCCAGTGTATCAATGATCCCTACATAAGCAACAGAATAGCTCGTATCCGAGATGATCTTATAGCTCATCACTACGACCAGATTGACATTCCCCTCCTTGAATTGGAACGCGCCTGCTGCCTGCCCTTTCGTCATTGTCGTATCAAAGATACCGCTTGCCGTAAAATCCTGCTGAGGTGATTTAAATGCCATTGAGCCGGAGCTTGAGAATAAGATATTCATACTGCTCCCGGAACTAGCGGGATCACTTTCTTTACTACAGCCGCCAAAATAGAACAGTGATGCGAATAACAGCAAAGAGCAATAGATCGAGAGAGCGTTCTTCATTGATTCTCCTAATTGGAATTATTGTTTGAGTTATTATTTCAGGAACGAAAGATACGTAGACATCTTACGCCGGTTGTTTCATGAAATTCTATGCGGTCTGCTTGTGCATTCGAGTGTATCGGTACGTCAACGATTTACTGTGAAACGAATTTGTTCTGATGAACCATTCCACACCGCGGATATTCGATTCCTGCAACAGAGCCAGGATAGTATTCCCGTTCCATGCATTGATCACTAATGAGTCGTTCTCCGGCCGGAATTCAATTTTTCGTCCCCATCCTTCGACAGCCACACGGAAACATTTGCACGGGATCCTTCCTGTTCCAAATGCATCAGGAAAAAAGACCGTTCCTCTCCACGTTTCATGTCCTTCATATCTTGGCACGCGGAACATTCCGCTTGGCTCGGGTGCATGATAGAGACGGACCAGAGGAATTCCGGATTCAAAGAGTTCAGCTCCAGAATATTTTTCGGTGTCATAAGAGATATCACCTCTCCGGAACGGAGTGGAGAAAATATTCTTCTCGGACCATGCAAAGAACGGATTCGAGTTATATGCGGTCAGCAGAAACGCCGAATCAACTTCCGAACTGTCGTCCGGATTCTGAACGGAGATCGAAATGACGAATTCCTTGAACGGGATCCCGGAAAATGTTAGATCGGTCACAGAAATTAGCAGTACTGCTTTGCCCTCCTTCACCGTTGGACGCAGCCCGTATTGTGCAAGATGGTCGGTCCATATGTCTGCATCTGCGGAACAGACCAAAGAGAATTCTTTCACGTTATGGACCTCGGCTGCCGTTATCGTTGGCTTCCGATCCTCTATGCGCTCGGCGATATTGCGGATACTGACCATTTTTTCATTTCCTATTTACAATAGTGCCATTTGGCACTATTTCACCAATACCATTTTCTTCATTTGTGTGATCCTCTTCCCGGGCTGGAGGTCGCTGACCATCTCGATCCTGCAGAGATACGTTCCGGCCGACACATCGGCATTCCACACCGTCTCAAACCAGCCTGCTTGCTGATGACTATCGACGAGTTGAACGATCTCCTGTCCGAGAAGATTGAACACCGTCACATTCACGCTTCCGGAGAACGGCAGTCCGTACCGGATAGTTGTGGAAGGATTGAACGGATTCGGAAAATTCTGCTCAAGAACAAATTTGGCAGGAATGAGATTCTCTGTTTCCACGGTACCGGCAATGGTACGCTTTCCGTCAGCATCCACTTCTACCAGTTGATACGATGTTCTGCCAGACAAACGTGCCCTGTCTGTAAATGAATACCGATGTTCTGCGGCACTGTTCCCCGCAGCAGGTACAGTTCCAATCACGCTCCATACGTCACTCCCTTCGCTTCGGCGGTGAAGTTCAAAACATGAGCTGCCGTTCTCTGTTGCGGTGGTCCATCGCAATGAAGCACCATTGATCTCCGCTTTCACATTGAATTCGGTCACTTCCACAGGAAGCGGCGAACTGAGATCCGAGACTGTAAATGCGCCGAATGAATTTGCCAAAACGGAGATCGTTCTGGCGGAATGGACATCGGCTGCTGTTCCTGCCTTATTCCATGACGTTCCCGCATCCGAACTTTGCCAGAGCTGTGCGGTCGTCAGATCCTTCCCATTATCGTCTGCAGTCAGCCAGGAAAATTGCATTGTCCTGCCGGAAGCCGGTGCGTGTTCCGATGAGAGCTGCCATTGACGGTTGATGCCGGCAGCGGACCCGGTGACAGGCGGGTAGACGACCTTTCCTGCTGTGCCGGAAATCCGTGTCAGCGTGACCTTTCCGATATCATCCGAGCCTGAAGCAATCGAAACACCAAGACCTGCAAGAATGGATGAACCTGTGCCCACTGATTGCGTAGTGATCAACTTCCCGACAACATAGCGTGATGATTGTTCTCCCGACAAAAATGCAGTCGGACCGTTCAATGTGATGGAATTCGCACCGGTCGTAAGCAGTCCATTCATCATCAACAGAGTATCATTCACTGTAATGGAACCGTTCAACGTAACACCTGCGGTATCATTGACCGTCAGTTTTGCGAGAACACTCGATGTTGAAGGCATCTCTGCGCCGGCCGTCACTGCAGACGAACCGTTGTAAAGCAGATTCACAGTCCCCGCAAAGGTCGGAACACTCTGCAGAGTTCCGGCTGTCCGAACCAATGTGGAACCGGATGCAAGCGTGAGCGACGCACCATTGTTGAACATTCCCGATGCCAGTGTCAACGTGCCGGTGATGGTCTTCGAAGCACTCAGCGTTACTCCCGCTGTATTGGCGATCGAAAGTGATCCATACATGACATTCGCTGTTGCAGCGGACTGAGCAACGGAACCGTTGTATTCGATCGTCCCATTGAACGATGTAAGAGTACCGTTGTTCGTCAGCGGCATACCGGAACCGTTCAACGATAGTTTGTGTGTTCCGATATCAACCGACCCGCCGGACACGATCACCAGCGCGCTCAGCCGGTGATCGGTATCCAGTGTGACGTGACCAGTAGAAAGGACTGAATCAAGAGAACTGATATATCCCGTTCCGCTCAAAGAAGTTGCCCCGGTAAATCGAAGAGTGGAGACAGAGATCGTTCCATGATTGATGAGCATTGGACCGTTGAAACTCAATTGATACGAACCCGAGATGCTCCCCCCGACAGAATCAATGAGCGTACCTCCCAGCACGGTATTCGCAAGAAGCGCTAACGATGCTGATGGAGAGATACATATCGTTCCGGTATTCGAAGCATTCGCATTGATGTTCACTGTTCCCTTCAGGACATTGACCGCACTGGTGTTGGTAAACGTTGTGCTGAATGTCGTTGCCGCATTGTTGGTCATTCTGTTGACTGTGCCGTTGTTGATGAACGCAATATTGCAGCTTGTGGCGGAGGAAGCCGTAATATTCACCGTCCCGTTATTATAGATAGTGCCGCCATGATCGATGTTGTTGTCGGTCCATGTAATGATACCGTCGTTAAAGAATTTATTCGAGATGTACGGATCTCCATGGATAGTCGCAGTGGATCCCGAAACAAGATGGCAGCTTCCGGGACCGTCAAGCCATCCCGGAAGATCGAAATTCCCGGTGACGGAAATACTGTCGATTCCGCTGATATGGGAGGATGGACCGATCGTGATGTTGTGAACGATCACATCATGTCCGGAATTGAAATTGATGACAGCACTTCCCGTAGTGACGATGAAATTCCCCACGGAGTTAACGGAACTGCCGCTTTTGAAACTCAATGTTCCGCTCGAATTTGTGGTCGTTCCGGTACAGTTATATTCACCCGAAATGTTCACCGTCCCGGAAGTCTGAATATTCCCTGCCGAGATCAGATTGCCGCTGATGGAAGCAGCAGTAATGTAGATCGTCGTCCCAGATGCACCTTGGATCGTTCCGCCGATGCCGACCGACGCAAATGTGGAAAGAGGAAGAAGCGCAATGGAGCCGCCGTTCACTGTGATAGAACCGGTGTTCAAAATACCGCCGCGGAGAGTGGGACTCCCCGACCCGTTCACCGTGAACGTTCCTGTGGAAGTATTGTTCAAGGTCAGTTCAAAGGAGATGTTCGAAGTGCAGACGATCGATCCGTTGTTGACGAGTGTATCCGTTCCGTACGGATAACACGCCGCATTTTCGTTGACGTTCATTGTTCCGTTATTGACCATCGGCCGGCGGAAAGTGAACGGGTTCACCGTCATGTCCGTAACACACAAAGGTCCGAGAATGAATGCTC
>CAIVNT010000384.1 GCA_903907305.1 uncultured Ignavibacteriota bacterium | reverse complement strand
TATTACGGTGTACTGTTAATTGACAGGTGTAAAATACAGTACCTGGTCCATATTTCCTAACCAAATAATAAATATTTTTTTGTAAACTCGCATTTCTTTGAATTTCAAGCAAAAAACGATACATTCTTATAGAAAAATTCATTCCAAACAAGCGTTTTTTGTCCTGATTCCCCCCAAAAATATTTTCCTTATGAATAACGACCGCAGTAAGATCATCACGCAAGGCACCAATCGAACCCCCAATCGTGCAATGCTCCGCGCCGTCGGCTTCGGCGACGACGATTTTTCCAAGCCGATCATCGGCGTAGCGAACGGATTCTCCACCATCACTCCCTGCAATATGGGACTGAACGAGCTGACCGCCGTGGCGGAAAACGGAATTAAAGAATCCGGCGGCATGCCGCAGTCATTCGGAACGATCACCGCAAGCGACGGTATCGCGATGGGGACCGAAGGAATGAAATTCTCGCTCGTGTCGCGCGAGGTGATCGCGGACTCGATCGAGACGGCATGCAACGCGCAGTGTATGGACGGCGTAATCGCAATCGGCGGATGCGATAAGAATATGCCGGGGGGAATGATCGCCATGGCGCGGATGAATATCCCCGCAGTGTATGTGTACGGCGGAACGATCAAGCCGGGAAAACATCCGAAAGATGGACGGGACCTGAACATTGTGAGCGCGTTCGAAGCGGTGGGACAATTCAGCGCAGGGAAAATTACGGAGGAAGAACTGAAAGAAGTGGAATGTTTCTCGTGTCCCGGCGCCGGTTCGTGCGGAGGAATGTACACGGCGAACACTATGAGCAGCGCGTTCGAAGCGATAGGAATGAGTCTGATGTATTCCTCCACGATGTCCGCTGAGGATAAAGAGAAATCGGAGAGTGCGCACGAGTCCGGAAAAGTGCTGATGAATGCAGTGAAGAAGAATATCCGTCCGCTCGATATCATCACCCGCAAATCGATCGAGAATGCCATCACCGTCATCAACGCCATCGGCGGATCGACCAATGCGGTGCTGCACTTTCTTGCCATCGCACATTCGGCGAAGATCCCGCTGACAATCGACGATTTCGAAACACTCCGTAAAAAAGTTCCTGTGCTCTGCGACTTGAAACCGAGCGGAAAATATCTCGTTGTGGATTTTCATAAAGCCGGCGGAGTTCCGCAGGTGATGAAAATGTTGTTGGTGAACGGTCTGCTGCACGGCGATTGTCTCACCGTTACCGGACAAACCATTGCCGAAGTTCTCAAGGATGTTCCGAATGAACCGCGCGCCGATCAGAATGTGATCCATCCGTTCAACAATCCTCTCTATAAAGAAGGACATCTCGTCATCTTAAAAGGAAATCTTGCGACCGAAGGGGCAGTAGCAAAAGTAACAGGCGTGAAGAGTCCGACCATTACCGGACCGGCGCGCGTGTTCGATTCCGAAGAGCTGGCGATGGAAGCTATCACCGGAAATAAAATTAACGCAGGAGATATTCTCGTCATCCGGTATGAAGGACCAAAG
Source organism: uncultured Ignavibacteriota bacterium (assembly GCA_903907305.1). Lineage (GTDB taxonomy): Bacteria > Bacteroidota > Ignavibacteria > UBA10030 > UBA8401 > UBA8401. The sequence continues at coordinate 8,851 of CAIVNT010000384.1, read as the reverse complement.
GGAGGACCGGGAATGCGGGAGATGCTTGCGCCGACCTCGGCTATTATCGGACGAGGACTTGGTGACAAAGTCGGTTTGATCACGGACGGACGATTCTCGGGTGGTACGTATGGAATGGTGGTCGGTCATGTTGCACCCGAAGCAGCCGTCGGCGGAACCATCGCTCTCATTAATGAAGGTGATTTGGTGACAATCGATTCTATGAAAAATCTACTCACGCTGAATGTGGAAGATGGGGAGATCGCAAAACGGAGGGCTGCATGGAAACCGCGTCCGATGCGATACGACCGCGGAGTGATGGCGAAGTATGCGAAACTTGTTTCCACCAGTTCGCTCGGTGCGGTGACAGATTAGATTAAAATGTAGGACACCTTGGCAAGGTGTCCTACGTAGAAACAAAATCCAACTGACCGTCACCTTGTAGGACACCGTGCCAGGGAGTCCTATGGTAATGCAAAAAAGAAGGTATTGGAAGTTCCTGGTGAGAATTGTATTATTGTAATGTGAAAGCATTCTGCATCGGGTGCTTTTTTTTTGTGTGAACATCAGAAAGGTTGAATGAAGAGAATCGTCTTAGTCTTATGGATTGTTGCGGCCATTGCGCTCGCCGAACATCCTACCGGTGTACACAAGTTCAACGATAACAACATCGAACCCCGCTCCGTTGTGATCGCAACAAAATTCGATTCGCTCTTCCGTTCCATCTCCGAGAAAAAAGGATTCAACGGAAACGTGCTGGTCGGTCTATACGGCAACGTCATCTATAAGAACGCATTCGGGTATTCGGATCTGCGGACGAAAGAACTGCTGAATGTAAAGTCCGTCTTTCAGATTGCTTCCGTTTCCAAACAGTTCACCGCCATCGCCATTATGATCCTCCACGAACAGGGGAAGCTGGACTATTCCGACACTATTCAAAAATTCCTTCCGGAATTTCCCTACAAAAATATCACTATCAAGGAATTGCTCGCGCACCGTTCCGGTCTCCCGAATTACATGTATTTCTCCACGAAGTACTGGAAGAAAAAGAAAGAATACATGTCTAACGAAGACGTGCTCTCGCAGATGATCCAGTATCAACCTCATCCTGAGTTCACGCCAGACCGCCGCTATAAATATAGCAACACGGGATATGCGCTGCTGGCGCTGATCGTTGAACGGATCTCGGGACTTCCTTTTCACGAATTCATGGAGCGGAATGTGTTCCAGCCGATCGGTATGACAAGCACGTTTGTCTACAATCCGAACAACAGTAAAACGATCGAATATGAGACAAAGGGATACAATAAGAACCGCCGAAAATCGTACGTTGATTTTCTCGACGGAGTTGTCGGAGATAAAGGGATCTTTTCAACAGTGGAGGATATGTTTGCCTGGGACCAGGCGCTCTATACCGAGAAGATCGTGAAACAATCCACGCTGGATGAAGCGTTCACCCCGGTCAGCTATGATTACAAGCGGGACAATAATTATGGATTCGGATTCCGCTTGGATACACTCGCGGACGGCAGCAGGATCGTCTATCACGGCGGATGGTGGCGGGGATACAATTCATTGTTCGTCCGCCGGCTGAACGATCATACCACCATCATTATTCTCTGCAATAAGGTGAACTGGAGTTTTGGAGATATTCAGGATCTGATGAGTATTGTTGATACCGCCGGAATGTAATTTTTCCGTTCCCGCTGTTCGTTTCTTGACTTTGAAAGCAGAATTGCGGAAATTCTCGCAGTTAATTTCCCACCACATCATAATATTTTAAGGAGTTTTTCAATGACGACAGAAGCCACCGCATCCAAAGGAGGATTGGAGTGGAAGTGGATCATTACGGGTATCGTTGCCGGGACTGCACTCTGCCTTTCCCTGTATCTGATGATCGCAAAGACGTTCCATATTCCGCTGATCCCGACATTCATGTCGCTGCTCGGCTTTGTGGTGATGGGAATTATCATCGGATTCAAGTCCGAAGGGTATACGATCAAAGAACCGGCGATCGGCGGATTTGTGACGCTGCTGCTGGTTGGTATCGTGCTGTCCGTGGTATTCGGTGTCTCATTCACAACCACAGAATTGGTTGCCGCTCCTATTCTTGGACTGATCCTTGGGTTGATCGGCGGCTGGGTGGGTGAACAGATCCAGATCACTCCGGAAGAACTGATAAAAGAACTCGAAGCAGATAAAAAGGGTGGACTGCAGTGGGGCTGGATCCTTGCAGGAACAGTGATTGCATTTATCTTCAACGCGTTCTTCGTGATCGGGGGATTCGCATTGTTGAAATTCGGCATGGGCGGTCTGATGATCTCGCTCGGAGCCAGTTTTCTGCTGGCCGGACTATTGGTGGGATACTTCTCCCCCGGCGTTACGATTATGGAAGCCGGTATTGCCGGTGTACTGAGCGTGATAATGAATGCAGTATTCCTCTACACATTCTCCCTGTTGATGCTGAACGAGATGGTGGTCGTTCTGGAAATGATCGTCGGCGGTTTCGTCCTTTCACTCATCGGCGGATGGTTCGGCGAGAAACTTCAGGCATTCATGGAAAATGATACCGAACACGAAAAGGATTAACGATACACACCATTTTTAAATTAAAAAGAACAGGATCCCCGGGCATTGACTCGGGGATTTTTTATTGTGCCGTGATAATTTTGTGATACTTTTCCGGTATGTTGGTAGCCACAGAGTACACAGAGGTTATTAGAATGTCAAAACATTAAAGAGCAAGTCTCTTGAACACACTTCTAAAACCATCTGTCATGCCCGAACGATCCTATCGGGCATCCATTTTTCTGGATTCCCCTCAAACGCATGCGGGAATGACAAATATTTAAACCAAATTTCTTTTTTGAGATCTGTTCTAACAACGAAGATGCTCCGCACGAAAGAAACATGAACGATGAAACATGTGCTTGTTATTGAAGACGATAAGGATATCACCGAACTGCTGAATATCCATCTGAAGGATCTTCACTGTAAGGTGACGACGGCGTACGACGGAAAAAAAGGATACGAGTTGGCGCAGAAAGGGAAATACGATCTGATCGTACTGGACTTGATGCTCCCCTCGATGGACGGTCTGGAAGTGTGCCGACGCGTCCGTGCGGACAAGAACAACACGCCGATTCTGATGCTGACGGCAAAATCCGAAGAGCTGGACAAGGTGCTTGGACTGGAAGTCGGAGCGGATGATTATCTGACCAAGCCATTCAGTGTGCGCGAGTTCATCGCGAGGGTGAAAGCGATCTTCCGCAGAACAGAAGCGATCCAAAATGAAACTGCCGCTTCCGGAAACGCAGCAACGATCATCTTCGGCGATGTGGAGATCGACCGTGAACGGCGAAAAGTGCAACTGAAAGGAAAGCGGCTCGATCTGACGGCGAAAGAGTTCGACCTGCTGCTCCTCTTTGCGATGCATCCCGGAAAAACGTACACCCGCGAGCAGCTGCTGGAACTGGTGTGGGGATATCAGTTCAACGGATACGATCACACAGTCAACTCACATATCAACCGCCTTCGTTCAAAGATCGAAGAGGATATGTCCAAACCGAAATACATCCTTACCGCTTGGGGCGTTGGATACCGATTTGCCGAGCCGGAAGAAGTGGAACGATGAGTGGTAGTGTAGATAATTCATCGTAACCATTTGAAAAATATCTCTGTCACCCCCACAACGTGGCCATTGGCCGGATGATCCTACCGGGGGTCCATATTGTGGATTCCCGCCAAGAACATGCGGGAATGACACGATTAATTAAAAACATTTTTTGAAATGATCGCCATTTATTCTTTATTCTGTTGCCGATCCGATGACAATGTAACGAAGCACTAGAGCAAAACAAGACTAATCACCGTGAAAAAATTCTTCAGATCATTATACTGGAAGATCTCCGCAACATTCCTTGCGCTGCTGCTTGTGCTTTCGGCAGTCTATATCTATTTCATCGCCTTTTCCGCTGAGATGTATTTTCAGGAGGCAAATCAGCGGCTGAGTGTTCCGATCGCACAGCGCCTGCTGAAACATTATCAGCCGGTCGTGGAGCATCGCCTTGATTCCGCCCGGCTGGAAGAGATCTTCACGATCCAAAAACTGTTCAATCCCAGCATAGAAGTATACGTGCTTGATACCGCAGGAACGATCCTTTCCCATTGTCCCACCAATACGAAAGTGTGCCGGACGACCATTTCCATCGTGCCGGTGAAGAAGTTCGTAATGGAAAAGCATCCATCCTTTGTGATGGGAGATGATCCGAAATATGAAATGAAGGAAAAGACGTTCTCTGCCGCAACAATCATGGATGGAGAGCGCGTCCTTGGGTATCTGTATGTGATCCTCGGCAGCGAGGAGTTCGATAACAATTTCAAAATGCTCGCGGGAAGTTATATCCTCAGCATCGGTACGCGCGCAATGGGTATCACGCTCATCGCGGCGGCCGTGATCGGATTGATCGCACTGCTGTTCATCACGCGGAATCTTCGATCGATCATTCTGACAGTGCGGGAGTTTCAGCAGGGGAATCATCAGGCGCGAATCCGGTTCTCTTCCTCCGGCGAAATGACGGAACTGGCGACATCGTTCAATGAGATGGCCGATACGATCGTCCGCAACATCGAAGAGATCAAGACGATGGACAATCTCCGGCGTGAACTGGTGGCGAACGTATCGCATGATCTGCGGACACCGCTCGCAACGATCCACGGCTACATCGAAACGCTCCTCATCAAAGCCGAAACACTCACTGCGGAAGAGCGCGGAAAATATCTAAAGACCGTTCTTTCCTCTACCGACCGGTTGAGCAATCTTGTTGACGAGTTGTTCGAGCTCTCGAAACTTGAAGCGAAACAAACAAAACCGAATCCGGAACCGTTCTCCATTTCCGAACTGGTACAGGATATCTCACGAAAATATCTGTTGATCGCCGAGAAGAAAGGAATACGATTTGTCTGCAATATTCCGCGGGATCTTCCGCTGACCGTTGCGGATATCGCGCTCATCGACCGAGTGATCCAGAATCTTGCGGACAATGCCATCAAGTTCACTCCCGTCGGAGGAACAGTCAACATCGAACTGCACCGGCTGCCCGACTCCGTGCAGGTGAAGATTGCCGACACCGGCGCAGGGATCGCTGATGAGGATATCCCACTGATCTTCGAACGGTACAGCAAGGGAAGTCAGAAGAATATGTTCCAGAATGACGGTGCGGGACTCGGTCTTGCCATCGTCAAAAAGATCCTCGAAGTACACGATATTTCCATCGCCGTTACCAGCACAAAGAACGAAGGGACCGCATTCTCATTCGCTCTTCCCGTCTATTCGTAAGAATATTATTTTTTAATCTCCGCGTGATAATTCCGTGATATGTTTCGGATATTTTGGTGCATGTCAATCATCATTTTCATCACAGTTATCACAACAGGAGAAACGTAATGAGACATGCCGTAATGCTGCTGTTCATCGTCGGTGTTTTTGTCGGCTGCAAGAAAGAAGATTCGCCCGTCACACCCGCGTCCGTTCAAACCACCACCACCGAAGCAACTTTGTATATGCTCGGGAAAAGTTCCGCAGGATTCACCTTCTATAAGAACAGTCCCGACACCCTCTCCAAAGGGGGAAACTCCGGTCATCCCGACGCATTCCTGCGCACGCGCTATAATTCCACATCAGCGAAGTATTTGGATGCAAATGGAAAAGTGAAGGCGGGCACGGTCTTCCCGGACTCTTCGTTGATTGTAAAGGAATTGTTCACCAATAATTTGCTTACCACATATGTTTTCCTGTTTAAGAAAAAAGGGGACACAAATGCCGATGCCAACGGATGGGTCTGGGCAGAAACATCACCGTCAGGCACTGCAACATATCCTGCAAGCAACAAGGGTGCAGGCTGCACCGGATGTCACGGCACAGGCATTGATTACACCCGAATGAACGATGCGCATCCGTAACGGAAGTGACACTTTCGTGATGACTTTGCCCGCTGTGCTGATGATATTACACTAGAAGCCATCTCAAAAACACCAAGTTTGTGTTATGCCGAGCTTAGTCGAGGCATGATTATGAGAAAATGCCATACTTTGATTTCGCTCAGTACGACATTTTCCTTTGTAACTTCATTTTTGAGATGGGTTCTAGAAATATTTCCACTTGTAGTTCATGTTCAAATTCACTGATACCAATAACCAATGAAGGAGTTAGCTATGCGTTCAATGATCACTGCAGTCTGTTGTTTCGTCCTCGTATTCGGAGTTCTTTCCGCACAGGATATGGGAATGGGAAAGAGCACCGAAATGAAAAAAGACACTTCAAAACAGGAAGAGATGAAAACGTCCAAAGGCTCATCCATGGATGAGAAGGATTGTCCTCACTGCACGAAAGATAAAAAGTGTCCGATGCACGCAAAGAAGGGGACAATGAAACACGGAATAAAAAAAGAGGATGGCGCTAAGAAATAGGTCATATTTATCGCGGACGGCAGTTTTTTGACCGCTCCGGTAATCTTACGAAGGGAACATTATTTGTTGACCTTGCGTCTAATCAGGCATAGAACGGTTGAGAAAATATCTATAGTGTCAACGGTTCAACAAAAAACAACATCTAATCACACATCGGGAGGCAGTATGAACACAGCATCAATCGCACGGTTATTGTTTTCGGTGATGGTCGCCGTTATGTTGGTCGGCTTCACTGTATCAGCTCAGGAAAAGAAAGCGGATAAACCAAAAGAGGAAGTAAAGACGGAGAAGACGGAAGCGAAGGAGCATAAGCATCCTTCGAAGGCAATGAAGGCAAAAGCGGAGAAAACAGAAAAAGCGAAGACGGAAGAAAAGAAGGAAGCGCCTCAGCCGAAGTAACACCGAACGATATATAGAAACGAACGCCGCCTCTGCGGCGTTTGTTATTTTAAATCCCCATGTCGCAAATACCGGCGTTTTCCGTAATAATTTCCTCCGCATAACCGCCAATGTGCCGGCAATGGTGTTCTTGTTCAGCGGATAAAATTTTCCTATCTTCAATCACAATTTACTGCAAGGTGCCTTATGCGAAATGTTGTTGTCACAGGTATGGGTCTGATCTCCCCCCTCGGTCTTACCGTGCAGGAGTCGTGGAATAACGCGATCGCCGGCAAGTCAGGCGTCGGACACATCACCAAATTTGAAAAAGAGCGTTTTGTTACGCAGATAGCCGCAGAAGTGAAGGGATTCGACGCCAAAAAGTACTTTGACGCGAAGGAAGTGAGCCGGTGGGATCTGTGTCTTCAATTCGGAGTTGGTGCAGGACTCGATGCGTTTGCTGATTCCGGGTTGACCATCACACCCGATAACGCAGAACGGGTGGGGATCATTATGGGTTCCGGCGTGGGCGGACTGATCGGCATTAGTCATACTTCGGTCGCCTTGGAAAAAGGAGGACCCAAGCAGGTCTCTCCATTTTTTATCCCCTCCGTTATTGTCAACATGTCTTCGGGGATGCTGGCGATCCGTGTCGGCGCAAAAGGACTGAATTACGGTGTTGTTTCCGCCTGTGCCACCAGTAATCATGCGATCGCTGATGGATTTCACGCTATCCGGCGGGACGAAGTGGATGCAATGATCGTCGGCGGCGCGGAAGCTTCCATCACCGAGATCGGCGTGGCGGGATTCTGTTCCGCGCGCGCAATGAGCAAAAGGAATGATGAACCGGAACGGGCTTCCCGTCCGTTCGATAAGGACCGCGACGGATTCGTCCTCGGCGAAGGTGCGGGCGCATTTGTTATTGAAGAAGAAGAACACGCAAAGAAACGCGGCGCAAAAATTTACGGGCGCATTCTCGGTGTGGGAATGACAGCGGACGCATATCATTTTACCGCTCCTCCCGAAGACGGAGACGGCGCGATGCGCGCAATGAAACTGGCAGTGAAGTCCGCAGGACTGCAGCCTGAAGATATCGATTATGTGAACGCGCACGGTACATCCACCGGACTCGGTGATGTAGCGGAAACGAAAGCGATCAAGCGGCTGTTCGGCGACCATGCAAAGAAACTCATGGTCAGCTCCACCAAGTCCATGCACGGTCATCTGCTTGGCGCTGCCGGTGCGCTGGAAGCGGCATTGACACTTCTTGCACTGCAGGAAGGGATCATTCCCCCGACCATCAATCTTGAAAATCCGGATGCGGAATGTGATCTGGATTATGTGCCGAACGTTGCACGGAAAAAAGAGATCCGCTACGCTCTTTCCAACGGTTTCGGATTCGGCGGCACCAACGCAACAATTTGTTTCGGGAAAGCATAAGCATTGAACACCACAGACCGTCCATTATCCTTTCTTGTTGTTGATGATGATATTTCGCTTTCGCTCTTTTTTAAAGAGACGCTGATGAAATGCGGTCACCGCGTATTCGTTGCCGTGAACGAGCACGGCGCATTGGAAACACTGAAGAATGAATCCATCGACATCCTCCTCTGCGATTTTGTGCTGCCCGGACTCGACGGCGGAACGATCATCGACATTGCAAAAGAGATGAACCATTCGCTGTTCTGCGTGCTGATCTCCGGACATCATCACATGATCTCCCCGGAAAAGACCGTCGGCTCCAAAGCGGATATGGTCATCGCCAAACCGATCCTCAAACAAACACTGAACGATATTGTTGAGCGTTATCGAGAAGTGAATCTGATACAATAGAAACCTAGTGCTGTTTCTAAAAAATAATATTGCAAATAATAATGTTCATGCTGAGCAAGATGTCGCTACTAATAAATCCTTCGGCGCATGCCGATAAACAACATCGGCATTTGCTCAGGATGAACAGTTCGGCGACATCGCGCCGAAGCATGACCGAAAAACACAAGCTAACTTAATTGAAGTGGCACTAGTT
>CAIVNT010000383.1 GCA_903907305.1 uncultured Ignavibacteriota bacterium | reverse complement strand
TCGGTATCAACACGATTATTGCAAGCCTGTTGTATCGTCTTCATCCTTCCGAACTGAAATTTATTCTGGTCGATCCGAAGAAGATCGAACTGAATCTCTATGAGAAATTGAAGAATCATTATCTTGCCGTTTCGCCGGATATTGATGAGAGGATCATCACTCAGTCACAGAATGCTGTTCTTGTTCTAAAATCCTGTGTGATCGAAATGGAAAAACGGTATGACCTTCTGGCTTCCGCCGGTGTGCGTCACGTGACGGATTATAATGCGCGGATCAAAGATGGCCGGTTAAAGGGAAAAGATACTGAAACGATCAAGCATCGTTACCTTCCGTATATCGTTGTTATTGTGGACGAACTTGCCGACTTGATGATGACCACGGCAAAAGAGGTGGAAGAATCCATTGCACGTATCGCACAACTAGCCCGTGCAGTCGGCATCCATCTTGTTCTTGCCACACAGCGTCCTTCGGTGGATGTGATCACCGGAGTGATCAAAGCGAACTTCCCGTCGCGTATCGCGTACGCGGTCTCATCCAAGATCGATTCACGAACGATCTTGGACGGCAGCGGAGCAGAACAATTGATCGGCCGGGGAGATATGCTGTATCAATCTTCCAGCAGTCCGAAACCGATCCGTATGCAGAATGCGTACATCTCCACGGAAGAAGTGGAAGGGATCGTTGAACATATCGGCAGCCAAAAAGGATACAGTAAAATGTATGAGCTTCCTTCCGCACTGGAAAAGAAACGAGGGGGGATCGGAGGCAGCAATGTTGACAGAGATGAATTGTTCGAAGAAGCTGCACGCATCATCGTCCGTCATCAGCAGGGTTCTGTTTCGCTGCTCCAGCGCCGATTGAGCGTCGGTTATTCCCGCGCAGCGCGTCTTGTGGATCAGTTGGAAGATGCCGGTATCGTCGGACCGTTCGACGGCAGTAAGGCGCGTGAAGTGATCATCGAAGATGAATCGCAGTTGGAGATCATTTTGAAGAGTCTATAACCGATGATGAAGTATCTTGCGATCATATCAATTTTTCTTGGGACTGTTTCGGCTCAAGAGTTCACTCCCGCAGCAGTGCTGGAGAATGTCCGCGCTCATTATTCCCACATGAGTGATCTCTCCGCATTGTTTACGCAGAATGTGAAAATGAAGTTCAAAAAGACCGGACAAAGCGCGACCGGCGCCGTGAAGATCAAAAAAGGTAATAAATACCGTCTGGAGACCGATCAGCAGACGATCGTCACGGACGGCGTAACAATATGGATGTATAATCCCCGCACCAAACAGGTTCTGCGTGATGCCTACAGGCAGAACCGTGTTCAATTCTCCCCTGATAAATTCCTGCTCGGCTTGCCGAAAGAATTTACCGCATTATCCCTCGAAAAAGATTCCAATGATATTATCCTGTCACTGCAGCCTGCAAAAACGAGCACAACATCTTCAATGATGACAACACTGAGAGTGTGGATCAGCCCCGACAGCTGGATGTTCCATTCGATCGAGATCACCGATAAGAACGCTACGGTGACGCGGTTCGATCTAACGGAAATCCGGTTCAATAAAGGGATCGCTGACAATACATTCACTTTTGATATCACGCCGGAGATGAAGGTCGTGGATATGCAGTCTTTAAAATAATTTCGAACGGATGAGATCAATTCTAAAAAATAGCATCAGCACGCTGTTCAGCATCCTGTTATCGGGACTGTTCCTTTATCTTGCGTTTCGCGGAAAAGATATCGGACTGTTATGGCGATCGCTGTTGGAGGTCCATTGGGGATGGTTCGTGCTCCTTTTTGTGGGCAGCGCATTGAGTCATGTGCTGCGTGCATGGAGATGGAAATATCTTTTGTATCCGATCAAACAGGACGTTTCGCTGAGGAACTCCTTCTCCGTGATCATGATCGGATATCTCATTAACAATGTTGTACCACGATTGGGTGAATTTGTCCGTCCGTATTCCTTGAAAAAACTTGAAGGTATTTCCCGCAGCGCGACCATGGGAACGATCGTCCTTGAACGGATCCTGGATCTGGTGACATTTGCAATGTTCGTACTGACAGTGTTTGCCGTGTATTCGCGTCAGTTCGTTATCTGGTTTCCGGCGATGGCGAATTTAGAATGGCTGTTCGTTGCCGGGGCATTGGTGATGATGATCGTATTTATTCTGATGTTCCTGAAGGCGGAGATGATGCTGCAATTCGCAAGGAGGTTCATTACTTTGCTGCCGATGAAACTTCGTGTTACCGTGGAGAAGATATTCGATTCATTTATCACCGGGTTCCAGGCATCCAAATATCCCGGCAACTATTTTATGATCGCCGTGACGAGTATCCTCATTTGGCTGTCATATATCGTCCTATTGTATATACCGTTTTTCATTTATGATTTTTCAAAGAATCCGGAGATCAATTTCGGTGCTGCTGCTGTGCTGAATGTAGCGTCGGGATTTGCATTTGCAATGCCGACACCGAGCGGGATCGGGAGCTATCATGCCTTCACTTCGTTTGCGTTGACGCAGATGTTCAATGTGGATGCGGCCAGCGCACTGAGTTATGCCGTGTATACGCATGCGGTGGGATTTTTAACAACAACGATCTTGGGGCTGTATTTTTTTATTGTTGATAAGATGCATGTCAGTGATGTCGTATTGCCGAATATTCCGGAAGAAAAATAACGAAAGAACCGTGAACGGATGGGAACGACCACCGTTGGAGAGAG
>CAIVNT010000382.1 GCA_903907305.1 uncultured Ignavibacteriota bacterium | reverse complement strand
GTATATCTATCCGTCGTTCCTCGGCGGTAATGCAACAGTACCTGACGAAGAAGTCTATTATATAGTGGATGATTCCACCGATGCTGAATTCGATTATTATCCGATGGTGGCCAATGCCGCACATCGGGGAATCGGTGTGAACCTTGAAGTGCGTACTATGCAGTTTGCAAATCCTTTGGCAGAAGATATCATCTTCCTTGTGTATACAGCGGAAATGGATCCGCGCGCTAAAGAAATTCCCAAAGTGTTTTTTGGAATGTTCGGTGATCCGCATATCGGCGGTCCGAATAATTTTTCGGATGATGCCGCCTCATTTATTCCCGCTCGTCCTATTGGTAAACCGGCATTCGATAATCTTTTGACAGTTGATAATCGTCTCACCTCACAGTTATCACGAAACATTGTCTACAGCTGGGATCCGGACGGTAAGGGTGATCTTGCGACATACAATCCCGGTTACTTCGGTTATAAATTTCTGGAAAGTCCGACTAATAGTTCGGACGGAATTGATAACGATGATGATGGTATGATTGATGAGAATCCTTATAACGATAAGGGGACCTTCATTGACGGAATCAATCTTCCTCTAAAGACCGGTATCAACGACTCTGCAAAATATACCGCATTATACGGCGCACCGAAACCACGCTGGTCCGGTGATGAAGACGGCGATTGGGATAAAGATAAAGATGATATCGGTGTCGACGGTATCTTCGGCACAGGAGATTTTGGTGAAGGAAACGGTGTTCCAGACCAACTGATTGGAGCGGATGGAACGTGGCTTGGTTCGGAACCAAATTTTGGTTTCCGCGATGTGAGTGAATCGGATCAGATCGGCCTGAGAAGTTTCTGGTCACTGCCATGGGGTGGGAATAATCGTCCGAAAAATGATAACCTGATGTATAATTCTATATCATCTGAATTTGATACTTCCGCATTGGCTCTTCTCTATACCACCGACCCCGCAAACATCGGTGATTATATCTTTTTATACGGTTCCGGTCCGTTCGATATGAATCCTGGGCATCGAGAGCGTTTCTCTATCGCACTTTTGATGGGTACCGATCTGAAAGATCTATTGCTCAATTCTGAAACGGCACAGCTTGTTCTGCAGGCGAACTACCGTTTTGCACAGCCGCCTCCGAAACCGAAAGTAACGGCCGTTGCCGGAAATGGTAAAGTAACATTGTATTGGGATAATTCGGCCGAAGCGGCCGTGGATCCTTTTTCCGGCAAGAAGGATTTTGAAGGATATAAGATCTATCGGAGTCAGGATTATACATTTAAAGATGTATTCAGTGTTACGGACGGAAACGGATATCCGTTCCTCGGTAAAGCATTGTATGACGGTGAAGCCAGAAAATCCGCTCAATGGCATCGTCCATGGACGAAAACTGAGCAGGATAAATATGCCGGCGGATTCATGCCGGTGGAATACCGTGGAAGATACATCAAGTATTACATGGGTGAGCCGAGCGATACATCGGGATTCAGACATGAGTATGTCGATTCGACCGTGACGAACGGAGTGACGTATTATTACGCAGTCGTTACCTTCGATCACGGCGATGATTCTCTGCAGCTTCCTCCGTCTGAAAGTCAGTCAATCATTCAACGTGATGCGGTCACACAGGAATTCAAATTCGACGTGAACACTATTGCGGTCGTACCGAATGCAGAAGCAAACGGGCTGGTCAGTACAAAAGCGGAACTTCAGAACGGTGTCAGCCTATTGCACAATAAAGGGGTCGGGACAGGAAATATTCAATTCAAAGTATTGAATGAACTGGCGCTAAAGAACGGCCGTTACAATATTTCATTTGCGAAGACAAAGGTCGGCACAGATACTATCGTGGCATACAGCGTGCTTCGGAAAACTCCGGTGGTTGAACAGGTGATCGGAAATGAGAATCTCTTCATCAATCTGCAGAATAAAAATTTTGTTGCGGGCACTGTGAAGATTTATGACGGACCGGACACAAATTCCACACTTGTTCCTATGGCATCTATTCTTCTGGATTCTGCCAATGGCAGACTCAGAGCTACCGTAAACGGAGTTCTGTTAAAAACAAAAAAATATTCTATATCCTATCAGTATTTCCCGATCGCAGGAAGTGGATATTATAAAGCGAATGATGCCAATCCTGTCTTCGACGGTATCCGCACATATCTTACGAATGATACGCTGTTATTGGATGGCACGAACACCGGTTATACCAGCAAACAGAATCAGGACAGCATGTCGCTGAATATCACTGCAGCATTCTCGACGCTGGGCAGAAAATCTCATCCAATCGATTATCGTATATCTTTCACTACAACGACTGCGGATCTTGATGCGAACGGCAATTATATCGCGCCGGCAGATTCATTTGTTTCAACCGGAACGTTCGCTTCGGTCAATAAGATCTATGTAAAGACACCGTTCAAAGTGGAAAATATGACCGATACGACTAAACTATCTGTCATTATTCAGGATAAAGCGGGTGTCAATAATAAAACAGGACGTTGGGATCTAGGAGAAGAGATCATTATTCTTGAGATCGCGACGCCGGTGTTGCAGTCGAAAGTGTTCCATAATGTTTCGATAGCACGAAAAAATAATGTTCTGAATTATGTGATCCCTGCCGGATCGGTGATCAATCTGAAGATGAGAAAACCGTTCGCTGTAAACGATGAATATGAATTCACTACTAAAGCGATGACGTATAGTGCTTCTGCTGGAGACGCGTTGCTGCAGAATGCTTATGTTGTTCCTAATCCTTACGTTATCAACAGTGCCTTTGAACTTCCATCCAATCGTCCCGATCTGAGAGGGGACAGGGTCCTGCAGTTCAGGAATCTGCCGCGTGAATGCACCATCCATATCTTTACCATCACAGGCGAGTTGGTGCAGACAATTCATAAGAATGACAATACATCCACCGTCAACTGGGACCTTCTCTCATCGGAAAGCGCCCGTATCGGTTATGGAGTGTATATTTATCAGATCGAAACTCCGACCGGCGGAACAAAGATCGGTCGTCTTGGAATTATAAAATAATTTTTCTGGAGAACTCTCACATGAAATGTGTTATCCGCACTTCAATCATCCTGATCATTATCGCGTCGATGCCGGCTGCCCAAGCGCAACTCAGCCGTACGACGACGAAGGTCGGAACGACCGTAGCTCAATTCCTGAAGATCGGCGCAGGTGCACGCGCCGTTGCAATGGGTGGGAGCGCTGCTGCAATGGACGGGGATATCTACTCTATTTACTGGAATCCCGGATCACTCTCCAGGATGAGAACACCCGGTGAAGCGTCGTTCAATCATACGCAATGGCTTGCGGACATCGATTATAATTATGTGGCGAGCGGTTTGACAGTGGATGGATTTGGAACGCTTGGGCTTTCTGTGACGTCATTAACGATGCCCGAAGAGATCGTCCGCACGGAGATCAATCCCGAAGGGGACGGACGCCGCTGGAGTTACAGCGCTTTCTCGATGGGACTTTCGTACGCACGCACGCTGACCGACCGGTTCTCTATCGGATTCACTGCTAAATATATCCACGAAGGGATCTGGAATATGTCGTCATCCGGATTTGCATTCGATATCGGAACGATCTATACCACTACATTCAATGGACTAAAGATCGGTGCGAGCATTTCGAATTTTGGAACACGGATGCGATTGGATGGGCAAGATATTTCTTTCAATAATGTTCCTTCAGGTCAACAGGGCTCGGGTCCGCAAAATGTGCAATCGATCTATAAGACGGAAGCGTATGATATTCCTCTGCAGTTCCGTATTGGACTGGCGATGGATGTTTTGAATGTGGACGCGATCCGTGCCACTGCTTCAGTCGACGCAACGCACCCGAATGATAATGTTGAGTATGTCAATTCCGGTCTCGAAGTAGCATATGACGAAATGTTCTTCGTCCGTGCCGGATACAATTCTTTATTCAACGAAAATGCAGAACAGGGATTGACCTGGGGTGTTGGTCTTTATTTCCAGGTGACGAATTTGAACGGTATCAAAGTTGACTATGCTTTCGCCGATTACGGCAAGTTGAAGGATGTCCAGTATGTATCGGTAAGCGTTACATATTGATATGCTTCAGGTATCTCACCTGCCCGACTGAGCCTGAGATTTATATCGTCGGTCAGTCGGGGAGAATAAAAATGTAGGGACGGTCGCCAGACCGTCCCTTTGCAATTTTAAATGACGTCTCCGCGAAGTTTGCAAAGAACGCCGAGAGAAATAGTGAATAGAACACAGATCAGGCGGATGAAGCGGATGGTCACGGATACGAAATGTAGGTCCGGACGGAAGTTCGGACCGGATTAGAAGTGTATTCACCAAAGAGAACTTAGAGAATAAATGTAGGGATGTGTGAAAACGCGTCCCTTTGCAATTTTAAATGACGTCTCCGCAAAGTTCGCGATGAACGTCAAGAGAAATAGTGAATAGAACATAGATCAGGCGGATGAAGCGGATTGTCACGGATACGAAATGTAGGTCCAGTCGGAAGTCCTGACCAACCGAAAGTAAATTGCTGTATACCGATTTTATTTTATTCTTTGAGTCTTAGCGTCTTTGCAAGTGAAATCGTTATGTAGGGAACATAAAAAAGGCTGAGCAGATGCTCAGCCTTTGGAATCTTGCGATATATCGGTTCGTTATTTTACCAGCATCATCTTGATATTCTTCTCAACATTGGCTGCACTCATCTTTGC
>CAIVNT010000381.1 GCA_903907305.1 uncultured Ignavibacteriota bacterium | reverse complement strand
GTAAAGTACCGAAGATATTGAAAATTCAAAGGATCCTGATTGAGCAATGTCAATATTATAGAGCGTGCATCGGTCATCGAACCATAATAGTAGTAACAGCGTGCTAACTGAAAAAAAAGGTAACGCCGTTCTTCATTCGAACGTGATTTCTCCGATCGCTGATCGAGAAATCGTTTTGCCAACACCAGCCTGGCTGAATTTGAACGGACTATCTCATCCTGCTCATTATCCGAACGGATATGTTTCCTCACTTTCATTAACGGTTGAACGATATTCCCGAATTCTGTTTTGTCAAACAATCGGAGCCAGAGATCATAATCCTCATTCCGGAAATACTTCGTTGAATACCCTCCGATACTTCGCACTAGCTCCTTGTCATACATGACACAACCGTGTGAGACACTGCAATACACAGGAAACATTTTTTTAATATCCGCATCGCTCTCGGGATACCATCGAGTCCCCAGATACTTTCCTGCACCGTCAATCAGTTCGTATGATGAACTCAAAACTTTTACGAACGGGTTATCCGTATAATACGCGTATTGAAGTTCTAACCGCCGGGGATCCGCAATATCATCGCAGTCAAACCGTACGATAATGTCTGCGTTCGCTGCGGTGAGCCCATAATTCAACTGATTCGACAAACCTGAGTGCTCACGATTGAAATATCTGATCCGTTCGTCTGTAAAACCGAGAATAATATTGTCACTCCTATCCGAAGAACCATCATTGACGATCACAAATTCAAAATCGGTGAATGTCTGAGAAAGAATACTCTCCATTGCTTCCCGGAGATACTTCTCTCCGTTATAGACAGGCATGAGGACTGATATTTTTGGTTTCACAAACATACCGTGAACATATTTTCTATAAATAAAAAATGGATCGATCAGGTGATAGATTGGTCAATGAAGATGGGATTGATATAGTGCTATATATCGTTCTGCTACTTTTTCCCATGTTTGCTCTTTTGCTATCCGGACAGAAAGTGTCCGGAGATGTTCATTATTCTCTCTCAATGCATTCATACGTTCCAGACAATTGCTAAATAATTCTTCGGAGCCGGCAGGAATGATATTGTCCTTCAATTCATGCACCATCAATTCCGCGATCCCTGTCATGTTCGAAACAACGGGAATACACCCGCTTGCCATTGCTTCCAACGTAGAGATAGAAAAAGTGTCGAACGTACTCGGCGTAACAACTACATCAATTCGGGAAAGGATCTCCGCTAATCTATCCGTTTCAGACGGAGGAACAAATTCAACCGACACATGCGGCGGAACTGAAAATATCCTGGTTGATGCGCTGATAAGATACGCACGCACCGGTGTTTTGCACAATTGAAATGCGCGCTCAAGAATGTCGAATCCTTTTTGCTCAACGGTGATGTTCCCGATAAATACCACGGACAGACGGTGTTGCGGTATCCTCTTCGGAGATCGGCTTTGGAAGAATACTGTGTCGGCACCGTTATAGATAACAGATGCATCATCACCGGCAAATCTCCTGCCGACAATGATATTTTTGATCAATTTCGATACGGGAACGATAACGTCACAGGCAGCATAATATTGCTGTTCGATCTTTAGATTTGCCGCTCGGTATTGCGCTGAAGCGTTCGTAGCGAAAGAAGCATATTCGTGCGCAAGTACACTATGCGCGGTATAGAACACGGTCGCATTTTTTTTTATGCCGGGCAGAAAGATCATCCGGCTGAATCGTTCAAACGAAACAAGATGGATGATGTCGAAAGAATGCCGCAGCAGAAACAGCAGT
>CAIVNT010000380.1 GCA_903907305.1 uncultured Ignavibacteriota bacterium | reverse complement strand
ACCATACCGGTATTGGGACGAGACGGAACTGACGAACAGTTCTTTGGGATTATTCTGCGGCGGAAGTTCTTCGTCACAACCGATTGAAAAGAATGAAATGAACAGCAGAAGAGCGAAAGGAAATAATTTCATGGAAGTCGACACTTTGACAATATCACACATAAAGATAAAAAACGCCGTCACATTTCTGAGACAGCGCTTGGGAAGTGGTTGACTCACCGGTTACTTTTCCGGCCTCATCTGCGGGAAGAAGATCACGTCGCGGATATGATCCTGCTGCGTCAGCAGCATCACCAAGCGGTCAATACCGATGCCGAGTCCGGCGGTCGGCGGCATGCCATATTCCAGTGCACGGAGGAAATCATCGTCCATCGTCTGTGCTTCATCATCGCCCCGTTCACGCAGACGCACTTGTTCTTCAAATCGCGCACGCTGATCGAGCGGATCGTTCAGTTCGGAGAATGCATTGCATATCTCCTGACCGTTGACGAATCCTTCGAAGCGTTCCACTAATCCTTCTTCCGTGCGGTGCTTCTTTGCCAACGGTGAAAGTTCTACGGGATAATCCATGATGAATGTCGGCTGGATCAGATGGGGCTGAACGGTCACACTGAAGATCTCATCAATGATCTTTCCGGAACCGATCTTCGGATCGAGATCGATTTGCAGTTCCTTAGCGGCGGAACGAAGTTCCGTTTCATTTTTTCCGCGCAATTGTTTGCCGGTATATTTTTCGATCGCGCCAAACATCGTCAGTCTCTGCCACGGCGGAGTAAAGTTGATCTCATTTTCGCCGAGGTTCACCACCGCGCTGTGGTTGAGGGTCTGCGCGATGGAATGCACCATCTGTTCGACCAGTTCCATCATCCAAATATAATCTTTGTATGCAACGTACAACTCCATCATCGTGAATTCGGGATTGTGCGTCCGGTCCATTCCTTCGTTACGGAAATCCTTCGCGATCTCATACACTCCGTCGAAACCGCCGACGATCAATCGTTTCAGATACAATTCATCAGCGATGCGGAGATAGAGCGGGATATCGAGTGCATTGTGATGCGTTGAGAATGGACGAGCGCTTGCGCCGCCATAGATCGGCTGCAATGCCGGTGTTTCGACTTCAAGGAAATTCTTTTCATCCAGAAAGCTTCGCATCTGCCGAAGGATCATCGAGCGTTTGATGAATGTTTCACGAACGGAAGGATTCACGACGAGATCAACATAACGCTGGCGGTACCGTAGTTCCTTATCCGAAAATGGATCGAAGGTAACCTTATTCCCCTGCTCGTCCGTCTTCTCTTTCACCACCGGGAGCGGACGAAGAGATTTCGACAGCAGTACAACCTTTTGTGCATGGATGGAAACCTCTCCCATCTTGGTCCGAAAAACATATCCCTCGATACCGATAATGTCGCCGATATCCAAGAGTTTGAAATGGTCATACGCATCACCAAGATCATCTTTTTTCAGATAGGATTGGATCTTTCCGGTCATATCCTGAATATGACAGAACGATGCTTTTCCCATCCTGCGGATGGACATGATGCGTCCCGCTGCTGCGACGATCCATTGCGGCTGCTCATCTTTGAATGTATCGAGGATCTCTTTCGCGGATGCATTCCGTTCAAATCCATGCGGATACGGATCGACACCGGCAGCGCGCAGATGTTCGAGTTCCTCCCTGCGGCGGACCATTAAGGTGTTCAGTTCATCGTGGTAATCTTTTTGAAGTTCTTCAGACATAATTTCAAATCCCAAATTGCGTTCGTTAATTGCTCACTTGAATCAATGTCATTCTGAGCGTAGTCCCGATGTTTCCTTATCGGGACGGAGCGAAGAATCTGACATTACGATCAGATCCTTCGTCCCAAAAAACGGGACTCAGGATGACAGTTGTACGGTAATTGATACTATTTATTATTTCGGAAGAATCCCGCCAGCATCGCGCACACATCATCCTGCAGTTTTTCCGATTTTTTCGTCGAGACGGTATAATGATTCACCAACATGGAGAAAACAAACTGTTCGCCGTCAGCACTCGTAACATATCCGGACAATCCGCGAACATATCCGATCGTGCCGGTCTTTGCATGCACGTTCCCCTCCGCTTTCGTTCCTTTCATCCTTCTTTTCAGCGTGCCGTCCATTCCGCCGATGGGAAGTGATTCATAGAACGGTAGAAAATTTTTATCCTTTGACATTCCTGTCAGGATCGCCACAGCGTCGCTGGGAGTGATCAAATCCATGCGAGACAGACCGGAACCGTCGGCCATGCGCAATCGGACCGTATCAACTCCCCACGCGGACAGAATTGGATATGCAGCTCTTTTCCCTGTTTCCATCGAACCAAGGGAAAGTTTTTCTTTTCCAATCGTACGGATGGTCTGTTCAGCATAGGCATTATCGCTTGGCTTATTCGTCTGTGAAATGATCATCGAATACGGCACAGAGAGGAACGACGCAAGTTGTTTCGCATTGGCATACTTCAGCGAATCTTTAAGATCATCAACATCGAGCGGAGTTCCGCTTACGCGGATCCCTTTCGATTCAAAAATCTCTTTCAACACCGTCACCGTATAGAGTGTGGGGTTATCAACAGTGATTGATTCCTCCACCATCTTTTTACCAACCGAAAGCTTTCCCCGGACATAAATGGTGTTCGTTCCGCGGACGCGATAGAATGAAATTGTATTCAGAGAATCTGTTGAAGGGACAGTGACCGTTTGATTGATCACATTCACATACTTGGTATTTGGTGTCCACGATAATGAACAGACTTCGGCGATCTTTGCAGACTGAGTCACACGAAAATTCACGCAGTTATCATTGAACATCACCGCACCGATCTGGGCTGCATAATAATCGGTCTCATCATCCGCCTGCCAGCCGCTTCCGTAATATTCTTCATCGAAGGCATTATCATCGCCGATGATATTTCCATTCACATATTTTATTCCGCGGATTTTCAGACTGTCCGCCCATTGCTCAAATGTCTCGGTCACTTTTCCGTCATTGAATCGGCCGGAGATGGTCGGATCGCCGCTCCCGATAAAGATCAGATCGCCGTTCAGGATACTGTCCTTCACTGAACCGGTCGTTACTAATCGTGTTGTATATCGGTAGTCTGGACCAAGCAACGTCATCGCCGACGAGGTCGTGAACAATTTCATGTTCGATGCCGGCATGAACATTTTCTTTTCGTTGCGCGCGTAGACCGTTTCGTTGGTCTTGAGTGATCTGATCAGCACGCCCCAATTCGCGTTGTCGAATTCCGGATCGTCGAACCGCAGCGCAATATTGCTTGCAAGTCTGCCGATCGGCAGCGTACGATCGAATTTCACCGCCTGATCACTCGAACAGCCGGCAAAAAAAAGAATAACAATAAGACCAAAAAAAGTAATCTTCATGACGTTCCAATAATTACGGTTGAGCTTTACCTGAAGGATAATCAGGAAGCGCAAGCCGGTCAGTTTTTGTTCTGTTGGTCAAAGCAGTGATCTCATACAGTTTCAACGCATGCCAGTGCTGAACCTGATCCCACACGAAACGCCATGACCAGTTACCAAGTGCATGTCCCGGCATATTCATGCGGGCTTCGGTTCCTAATCCCAGCACATCCTGCATCGGAAACACTGCCATCACTGCAACCGACTGCGCGGCAATACGGATCAGGTCCCACTGGATCTCTTTGCCGTCCGTGCCGACGTACTTTTTCACGAACTCGCGTTCACGTTCCGTGGCGGACTTGAACCACCCGATGGTCGTATCATTATCATGCGTTCCGGAATAGACCACGGTATTGGCGATATAATTGTGCGGGAGGAAATTATTCTTCGCATCCGCGGCGAAAGCGAATTGAAGGATGCGCATTCCCGGAAAGTCATAACGGTCGCGCAATTCGATCACATCCGGAGTGATCTCACCAAGATCCTCTGCGATGATCGGCATCTTTCCCAGTTTCTTCTCGATCGCATCGAACAATTTCGCAGCGGGACCTTTCACCCAGCGGCCTTTCACGGCCGTTGCTTCGGTGGCGGGAATTTCCCAGTATCCTGCGAATCCCCTGAAATGGTCGATGCGGACGATGTCCACAAGCGCCAGCGTCGTTCTAATGCGGTCGATGAACCAGGAATAATTCTCCTCGTGCATCGCTTTCCAGTCATACAGCGGATTGCCCCATCGCTGTCCGGTCACCGAAAAATAATCAGGCGGAACACCGGCAACGAATTTCGGTTTTCTCTCTTTGTCCAAATGGAACAGATGCTGATTCGCCCAAACATCCGCACTCTGAAACGCGATGAAGATCGGAATGTCGCCGACAATCTTTACGCCGCGTTCGTTCGCATAATTTTTCAGTGCGAACCATTGACGGAAGAAACACCATTGTGTGAATTCCCAGAACCGTATCTCCTGTGCCAATTCCTTGCGGATGGATTTGATCGCTCCCGGAGTTCTTCGGACCAGATCTGCGTCCCACGTACTCCACTCCGCTCCGTTATATTTTTGGATCAGCGACATGAAGAGGGAATAATCCTCGAGCCATGATTTCTGTTTTTTGCAGAACGAATGAAACTCTTCCATTTCCGCCTTTGCATCTTTCGCGAAGAAATTATCGGAAGCAATACGGAGTTTGCTCATACGGAACGTTTTCACATCTCCGTAATGCACTTTACTCTGATTGAAGACGGGATGATCCTGAAGTTCCCGTTTCGGCAGCCATCCGCGTTCGGTTAGTTCCTGAAGGTCGATCAGCATCGGTTCACCGGCGAAAGCGGAGAGACACATATACGGCGAATCTCCCATACCGACCGGACCAAGCGGCAGCATCTGCCACAATTTTTGTCCCGCAACAAGAAGCCAGTCCACAAAATGATATGATGATGCGCCGAGATCGCCCGAACCATATGGTCCCGGTAATGATGTCGGATGAAGTAAAATTCCAGAACTGCGGTCGAAAGTCATATAGGTATTGATGCTTATATTGAAAAAAAAATGCCGCGGCGATGCGAACCGATGCTATTCCTCGTCGTTCTCTTCATGCCGGACGGTCACATGAGGAACCGTTCCTGATGCAGCCTGTTTCAGTTGTTTGATCTCGCGTTCGGTGCAATAACGCCACATTCCTCGCTGAAGTCCGTGCACATTCAATCCTGCATATTCTACGCGATGAAGACGGTCGATCTCATACCCGAATGATTCGAACATTCTTCGGACCTGACGGTTCTTCCCTTCATGGATGTGGATGATGATCTCACGGCTCTTTGTTCCGGGAATGATCTCCAGTTCAGCGGGAGCAGTTTTTCCATCTTCCAAAAAGACACCGTTCGCAAGTTTTCCGGCATGGACAGTATCGAGTCCCTTATCAAGAGAAACATGATACGTCTTGACCACTTCGCTGGAAGGATGCATCAGTTTATTGGCGAGCATACCGTCGTTCGTCAGAAGAAGAACGCCGGTCGTTTGTCTATCAAGTCTTCCGACCGGATAAATACGTTCGCGGGAATTGACAAGATCCAAAACCGTTCGCCGTCCTTTTTCATCGCTGGCAGTGGTGATAAAATCTTTCGGCTTGTTCAGAACGATATACACAAGTTTCTGAGCAAGTGTATAGGTTTGTCCGTTCACTTTCACCACATCGCTTGCCGGATTCACTTTCGTGCCGAGTTCCTTCACCACAGCACCGTTCATCTCCACTTCACCGTTCGCGATCATCTCTTCCGCTGCACGCCGTGAAGCAACGCCGACCATCGCAAGAAATCTGTTTAGGCGAAGAGTTTCCGGAAGAACGTTTTGACCTTGGTCTTCCACTTGCTCCACCCGGACTGGCCTTCGTGTCCGGACTGATCCGGTTGTTGCTCGCGGCCTTCCAGTTCCCCCCGGACGAACGCTTCTTGCTCCGTCATGTCCTGATCCGACGGGACGTGTTGTTCGTCTCCGGTCGATACTGCCGAATGATCCGCCGCGTCTTCCGTCGAAGTTGTCTGAAGATTTCCGTGTGGAAGATGCTGCACTGCCGGATCGAGTGCCGGGCTTTCCTGATCGTTTGTTGTCGAAGGACTTTGGTCTTCGGTTGTCAGGCTTTCCCTGTCGTCGATCTCCAAATCCGCCTGAGCGACGGTCATCGCTTCCGCCTGTTCGTTTTGGTCCGAAAGAACTTCCTCCGCTTCCAGATCGCTTTCTTCCGAAGGAACTACCCCCCTCAAAACGTTCGGACTTCTCCGATCGATCTGCGGGCTTTCTTCCGAATCCTCCTGGCTTTCCTGTGCGCCGATCTCCGAATGAGCTTGTCCGCTTATCGCCGAATGATCCTGTCCGCTTGTCTCCGAAAGAGCCTGTCCGTTTATCTCCGAAAGATCCTGATCGCTTTTCGCCTGGAGGTCCTGTCCGTTTTCCTGGAGCGCCGCTTCGTCCGCCTGGACGGCTGTTGCCTCCGCCGCCGTTTCGTCTACCGCTAAATTGCTTTTTGATGATTGTTCTCCTTCTTCAATTTTTTGTCCGTCTGCCGGTGATAGTTCTTTCTGTTTCGCATCTTTACGGTTCTCTTCTTTGATCTCATCGGGCACCTTCATCTTCGCACCCCGCTGAGGCTTGTTCTTCGTCCCTTCGTTCCCGTCCAGTTTCTTTTCAAGATCCTCTTTGAACTCAAGTTCCTGCTGTTCCGCAAGCAAGCGGCGGTCAACTTCAAGTTCCGTTTCGTTGATCAGTTCGCTGATCTCTCGCGGCTTCGGCAGATCGGTCAGATCATTCAGACCGAAATGCTCCAGGAATTTCTGCGTCGTACCATACAGCAGCGGTCGACCCGGAGTATTTGCTCGTCCTGTAATGTGAATGAGATCCTTCTCCAGCAGTGCGTTGATGATGTAATCCACATTCACGCCGCGAATGAATTCTACTTCTCCTTTTGCGATCGGCTGCTTATACGCAATGATCGCCAATGTCTCGACTGCAGTCGGGGATAACCGTCTGCGCGCTTTTTCTTTCGCAAGTTTTCCGACCCATGATGAGAAATTTTCCTGCGTTGCATACGTGAATCCCCCGGCGATCTCCATAATGCGGAAGCCACTCCCCATGCGCCCGTAGCCGCGGTTCAGATCACCGACCGCTTTGCGGATGATATCGGCATTCACCGAGAGATGCTCTGCCGGAGGAAGATCCTTGTTCACATCATCCATAATGGAACGGATGAAGCGAACGGTCATAGGCTCATCACTCGCAAAGATGAGCGCTTCAATGATGTTCTTCAATTCGGTCGAGACAACGATCTCCTCTGACGCCGGCTGCGGTGTCACTTCTGTTGTGCTCTCTGGTTGTACGTCACTCATTCATTCTCTCTGTCCGTGATCTTTCAAAACCTTTTTTTACAAAAACTCCGCCACAAAAGCACTAAGACACAAAATCCCACGAATTGATTTTTTTGTGATCACTTTGTGCCTTCGTGTCTTTGTGGCAACAAATACTAATATGTTGAATCCGGCGGAATGATGACCGTCTCATCACTTACTTTGACAATCGTAATATCCTCGTACGGATTGAACTGGTTGATAGCAATGATATGTTGTTTCATCAATTCGAGCACTGCAATGAACGTCACAACGATACGGATCTTCTCCGTCATGGACATAACAAGTTCAAAGAAGGATAGTTCTTTTTTATCTTTGAACAGACCGACGATGTACTGCATCTGTTCATCCAGCGAGACGTTCAGTCTGTTAATCTCGTGCACGTGCTTCCGCGGCATCTTGTTTACCGCAAATTGGAACGCGGCGATCAGATCGAAGAGCGTCACGTCGCGGATCATATCATTCTCGTCCACTTCTTCCACCGTCTTCGGATCGTGCTCGAAGTTGCCGCGGTATGCGAGTTTGCGCTGATGCAACTGTTTTTTTTCCAGCAGTTCCGCCATCTCTTTCCAGCGTTTATACTCCAGCAGACGGCGGACCAGTTCTGCACGCGGATCGAATTCTTCTTCATTCTCCCCTTCGGGACGCGGCAGCAGCATCGCCGCTTTGATCTGCATCAGTTCCGCAGCGGTGACAATGAACTCACCGGCGATATCCAGATTCAATTCGGTCAGATATTGAAGGTATTGCAGAAATTCCTTTGTGATCTTCGCAATCGGGATATCATAGATATCCAGCTCATCTCTTTTGATGAAGAAAAGAAGAAGATCAAGCGGTCCTTCAAAATCCGATAATTTCACTCTGTACGTTTTGTCCATTATCCCGTTTCGTTATCCGATCTTCATCACGGTGCGGACCTCTGACATCGTTTCAATAGCAACTTTTTTCGCTTTCATTTCACCATCGCTCAGGATCCCGAGCACCTCGTCCGGTTTGCTCTCATAGTACGCGCGCTTCTCTCGGAACGGAGCGAGTGTCTCCGCGATCTTTGCTGAACAATTCTTTTTACAATCGACGCATCCGAGAACGCCGGATTCACATCCGCTGCGGATATCAGGAATTTCCGTCGGATTGAATTTCTGATGATATGAGAAAACCACGCAGACATCCGGTCTCCCCGGATCGTTCTTTCGCACTTTCAGCGTGTCAGTCACCGCCGTGCGCATCTTCTTCTGGATCTCTTCAGGGGAATCCGAAAGCAGGATCGTATTGCCGAGTGACTTGCTCATTTTCTGATTTCCATCGAGTCCTGCAAGACGAGCGAACTTCGTCAATTTCGGTTCCGGTTCGGGAAAGACGATTCCCCATTGCAGATTGAATCGTCGTGCGATCTCACGGGTGATCTCAATGTGCGGAACCTGATCCTCGCCCACCGGCACAACTTCTCCTTTATACAGGAGTATGTCCGCCGACTGTAATACCGGATATCCAAGATGTCCATACACGACCGACTCCATATTCAAATCGCGAATTTGATCTTTCAGAGTAGGATTTCTTTCAAGTCTTGCAGTCGTGATCAGCATGGAGAAGATCAAATGGAGTTCAGTATGTTCTTTGATCTGCGACTGGCGGAAGATAGGACTTTTCACAGGATCGATCCCTGCGGCAAGCCAGTCAATGACCATGTCTATGGAATTCTGATACAATTCGCTTGTATCGAGATTCGTCGTTAAGGCATGATAATCCGCAATGAGGTGATAATTATCGTACTCGTTTTGGAGTGTGACCCAATTTTCAAGAGCGCCAACCAAATGACCGATGTGCAGCTTGCCGGTCGGGCGCATTCCGGAGAGGATACGTTTTCGTTTGCTTGTCAAAAATATTTCCTAAAAAAAATGTTTCAAGTTTGGAGTTTCAGGTTTCACGCTACAGTGTTCAATGCATTAATCCTGAAGCCGTGAGTTCTACGTCGCATTAAATTTTATCTCGCATCTTTTCTAATTTTATCTTTATATCCGGCAAATCATTTATCAATGTTCTCCAGACTGTTTCTAGGGAGACCTCAAAATATTCATGGATAACTACATCTCTCATGCCGGCGATCTGTTTCCATGGAATTTCTGGATACTCATTACGTACTTCCATTGGAAGTTTTTTAACAGCTTCACCAATAATCTCAAGTCGTCTTATTACAGCATCTTGTTTTTCTTCATTGGTAAAAAATTCCGTTTCCGTTATTGCTGTAAGATAATGTTCTATTTTTGATATGCTTTCGAGAATATCAGTAAGATATATTTTACCGTCCCTTTTCATACGATACTGATATGACCACTCATGATAGAATCTCTTAACGAAGGCTTAATTGCTTTATATTCTACTAGATCTACTCTGCTTCCGAGTCCTTCTTCTAATTCAAGTTTCACACCAATAAACTCCAACAATGAGATCGGTTT
>CAIVNT010000379.1 GCA_903907305.1 uncultured Ignavibacteriota bacterium | reverse complement strand
TGTATTACGGTAGCTCTTCTTTGTGATTTTGTGTGATCCGATTTTGTTCTTCCCACTTGTTTATCCGTGAAAATCAGTCTGATCCGTGACATCCGTGTTGTATTACGGTAGCTCTTCTTTGTGACTTTGTGTGATCCGATTTTGTTCTTCCCACTTGTTTATCCGTGAAAATCAGTCTGATCCGTGACATCCGTGTTCTATAATATGACGCATGAGTTCAAGACGCCCATTTCCACCATTGCGCTGGCCTCCGAAGCGATCGCAAAACCTGAAGTGCTGAAGAGCAGACCGAAAGTGCTAAAATACAATTCGCTCATTGTGGATGAGAATAACAGAATGAAACATCAGGTGGAGAAGATCCTGCAGATGGCTGTTTTGGAAGAAGGGGAGTTTGAACTGAAACAAACCGATGTGAATATGCACTCTGAAATAGAACAGGCGCTGAAGAATGTTTCGCTTCAGGTGGAACAGATGAACGGAACAATCGAATGTTCCTTGAAGGCAAAAGAACATATCGTCCAAGGAGATATCGTGCACCTTGCGAACATCATCCACAACGTTCTGGATAACGCGGTGAAGTATTCATCCGGCATCCCTGCTATTCGGATCGAGACGAAGAATATGGACCGGTCCATCGTTATCCGCATCAGTGACAACGGTATCGGGATCTCAAAAGAGGATGCGGTCCGTGTGTTTGAAAAATATTACCGCGTCTCTACCGGAAACACTTGTGACGTGAAAGGATTCGGATTGGGACTCAGCTACGTAAAGCTCGTTACCGAAGCACATAACGGAACCGTTTCACTGAGCAGCATTCCGGGAAAAGGGACAACCGTGGAAATCGTCCTGCCGGTATGAAATCGAAATTAAAAATATTATTGCTGGAAGATGATGCCAACCTTGGTTTCATCCTTACGGAACATCTTGAGATGAACGGATTCACCGTCCAGCACTGCACCGATGGCGTGGATGGGTCCGCCGCATTCCGGAAGATGAAATTCTCTCTTTGTCTTGTGGATGTGATGATGCCGAAGAAAGATGGATTCACGTTCGTGAAAGAGATCCGTCAGAATGACCAGTGGGTCCCGGTAATTTTTCTCACGGCAAAATCTCTGAAAGAGGACAGGATCGAAGGATTGAAGATCGGCGCGGATGATTACATTACGAAACCGTTCAGTATGGAAGAGCTTCTTCTTCGAATTACCGCAGTCTTGAAACGGACACACCCTGCAGCACCTTTTCCCGAAAAACCTTCGCAATTCACGATCGGTTCCATGCTGTTCGATGTGCGTAAATCACAGTTGACTGCCGGTACCAGGAAGAAAATACAACTGACCACAAAGGAAGCTGATGTGCTTGCCGTTCTCTGCGCCCATCAAAATCATCTGGTGGAACGTGAA
This sequence comes from uncultured Ignavibacteriota bacterium, assembly GCA_903907305.1. Classification (GTDB taxonomy): domain Bacteria; phylum Bacteroidota; class Ignavibacteria; order UBA10030; family UBA8401; genus UBA8401. The sequence continues at coordinate 2,390 of CAIVNT010000379.1, read as the reverse complement.
CAGATCCTGAACACTGTGTGGCAGAATGATTCCTATTATTCTGCACGAAGCATGGATGTGTGTGTCTCTAAATTGCGCAAATATCTCAAGTCCGATCCGAACGTATCCATTGTGAATGTTCACGGCAAAGGATACACACTTCTCGTTGACCCGTAGCACAATTATTTTTCCTCTCTTTTACTTTGTTCACCTTTGAATCGTCCAAGCACTGTTTTTTGGGTAGTGGGTCAAGTTGAAATATACACCCGCAAAGTCTGAAAGACAGGACAGGTTTTCTAAATTTGATCGAATTTAAACCGAGGCACCGTCGATTCTTGCGGTTTTTTGGGTAAAAAATCGTAAATTCATTCATTACAATGAGACTTTTCACATCTATTTTTTTGATTATTTTCGGCGTGTCTGGCTGTGTGGATAATGCTCCGCATGACAATCCGCTGGATCCGGAGTCCTCAAGCTATATAAAAGAGGGGACATTCGGAGGAAGGCTCATGATCGAAAATCAGAATATCGGTGTTTCGAGGGTAACGGTATGGAATCTCGCTGAAGGAGTTGCTGTTTTGACAGATTCGCTCGGTTATTTTTCCTTTGGATCATTACCGGCCGGCGCTCACCGTTTCGCCACTGCAAAGACCAATTTTACCAACGATACATTCCAGGTTGTGATCCAGGCCGGGATTACACAACAGGTGACCCGGTATTTGAACGGCTCTCCGATCGTATCATTTCAGCAGATCCTCACACGGAAGATCGATCAGTATTTTCCAAGTCCGCAATATTTTGTTGATATCACTGCTGCTGTTTCGGATCCGAATGGAATCTCGGATCTCGATTCCGTCTGGTTCGGTTTCGACTCACTCCGGTATCCGCTGACCTATTCTGTGGCCACAAAGAATTTCCACGCGACCATCTTTAAATACGACATTCCGACGAATACGATCCAATATCTGGTGGGAAAATCTCTGTATATCATTTCGCGCGATACCAAACAGGCGTTCAACATCAGCACTCCGTTCTTCGTCACACGTGTGATCGAGAATGAAGCGATACCGATATCACCTTCGCCGTTCTTTCAGGATACCGTTTCTGCGGATTCCATCACATTTAAATGGACCCCCCCGGCTGTTACGTATAATTATTCGTATAATCTTACTCTATCACGCGTCGATGCCGGAACGCAGACCGTTGTGTGGACACATTTTGGACTGAATTCATTCTTTGAAGAACAGGTATACGACGGTTCATCAAAACTCCCTGCGGGCAATTATGTGTGGAACGTCTCAGTAGTGGATGATTTCGGCAATTATGGACGTTCAAAGGAATCCGCTTTCATCATAAAATAGCCCTATGGAAAATCCTCAAGACAATTTTAATGCACTCTTCGAGATCACCCGTACGATCAATTCCATCTTGGAACCGAACGCGCTGCTGGAAAAAGTGCTGGAGATCGCCATGACGCATCTTTCCGCTGAACGCGGATTTGTGATGCTCGCGGACGATAAGAGTGAGAATGGGTACACCGTTGTAACGGTGAAGAATTTCAATTCCAAAAAAGCGAGCAATGAATTCGCCGCGTCATCGTCCGTGGTCACTTCCGTACTGCAGTCTGGTGAGGCGGTGCTGACGTTCGATGCGATGACGGACGAGCGTTTCGAGTCCTCCGTCAGCATTATGGCGCAGAAGATCCTTTCCATCATCTGCATTCCGCTCCGTGCGGGCGAGCGGATCGCCGGTGCAGTGTATCTGGACAGCAGCCGTTCGCGCAAAGCATTCACGGAGGACGCGCTCAAGTTCCTTACCGTCTTTGGAAGTCTCGCTGCAATTGCCATCGAGAATGCACAGCGATATTCCATCCTGGAGTCACAGAATACCAGATTGAAGAATGAAGTGGACGTTTCTCATCTCTTCAGCAACATCATCGGCAAGAGTGAGAAGTGGCGTAAGGTGCTGGAGATCTCGCAGCGCGTGCTGGATGTGGATGCTGCGGTGCTTATTACCGGTGAAAGCGGGACCGGAAAAGAATTGATCGCCCGGGCCATCCACGAGAACGGTACAAGAAAAGGACAGGCATTCGTTGCCGTGAATAGTTCCGCACTTCCGGAGAGTCTGATGGAAAGCGAACTGTTCGGTCACGTGCGAGGCTCCTTCACCGGAGCATCGTCCGACAAAAAAGGATTGGTGGAAGTAGCGAACGGCGGAACGTTGTTTCTGGATGAGATCGGCGAACTTCCGCTGACGCTGCAGGCGAAGATCCTGCGTCTGCTCCAGGAAAAAGAGTATCGCCGTGTCGGAGATACATCCAACAGAACGGCGAATATCCGCGTGATCGCTGCAACCAACAAAGAGTTGAAAGAAGAGTCAAAAGCAGGACGATTCCGCGAGGATCTGTTCTT
>CAIVNT010000378.1 GCA_903907305.1 uncultured Ignavibacteriota bacterium | reverse complement strand
CCGTTTCGCTTGCCAATCTTTTTGATGAGAATCTGTATTACGGTCTTACCGGAAAATACATCTATTCCTCCATTGCCGAGGCGAATTCTTCCGCATTCGGAATTGACCTCGGAGTGATGTATCTCATCCCCGGGGACGATGAAATAGCACTTGGCGCATCCTTAACAAACATGGGCTCACAAATAGATTCTTACGGGACGAAGACAGAACCGCTCCCCTTCGAGATCAAGATCGGCGGAACGATCAAACCTGCACATCTTCCTCTTCAGCTGAATGTGAATTTCAATAAATTGAATGAAGAACGGAATTCCTTCTTCAACAAATTCACCTCGTTCACCCTTGGCGGAGAGTTCACACTGAGTAAAGCTCTCCGCTTCCGATTTGGCTATAACAATGAACGGAGAAAAGAACTGAAGATCGGAACATCCGCTGGGATGGCGGGCTTCTCTCTCGGCGGCGGGTTAGCTCTTAAAGGACTCAGAGTAGATTACGGATTCAATTCTTATGGTGAGATTGGGAGCATTTCCAGAATTACGGTCGGGCTTGATATTTAAACGCTCAACCGATGGATAGTGCATCAATATATATGCCATGGCTCATAGTCATGGCATTGCTGTTTTATGTAAAAATTGATGCTACGTAAGCTTTACGGACTGAATAGCCATGCGCTGAAAAAGTTCACTATCCTCTTAATGATGTTGCAGATGCCAGCAATAAAAACACACTGTCAGGAAATACACTCGCCATGTCTGGCAGAGAAAATTCACGTTCGCCGTTTACTCTCCAATTTTTCCACCTTGCACTTTATTCATCAAGTTCATAATTCATTCCCATCTCTCTTGCCCATCTCAACATCTTCTCTGCCGCCTCGGCATCCCCTAACCGTCGGGAACAACTCCCAACATACCAGCCTGCCTCTGCAAATTCGGGACGGGATTGCAATGCCTGCAGAAAATATCGGTGAGCAGAAGCCCATTGATGCTTCCGATAGGCCAAATATCCAAGTGCAGCAAAGGTAAGCGATGAGTCAGAAAGTAAGCGGTAGGTGTATGCCAGTGTATCGAACGTATACCGCGAAGTGCTGTTATTGATAACTTCTTCTGCTATCGATTGATTAATAATGCTGCCCAATTCCGAAATGATTTCCACTTGTGGAGAGGGTGCCGTGAGATATGCTTGAGCGATCGTCGCAATATTTTGGGAGAACCTGTTTCCCGTTGTCAGTTCGAAGAACCGGTTCCTGGTCGACTCCATAATGATATGCGTTGTCCGGTCAAAGAGATAGGCCGACGACTCAACATTCGGATGCATCACGGAACGATCATCTGCAACATGCGGTGCACCGAATAAATGACCGAACTCATGAACTATCGTGAGGGCCTCTTCAATGGAATTCCACTCCAATGCATCGGGATAGACCGGCTGTGCAGTGATAATGGCGTGCGTTCCGAGGAACGGTGCCAAACCGACCTGGGACCGTTGTTCACGTGCATGGACAAGCATGTAATTATTCGTCACTCCAAGGATGAATGTGCGTTTATTCTTTGTGCCGATTCGCAGATCATTCAATCCATTCTCAAGCGATGTGGAGAAACGAGACTTCCATTCCCGGTATTCTTTCACTTCGAACATCATGTCGAACTGACTTCGCATGATGTTATTCACGTAGAACATCCGCAGTATCAGACGATTTTTCCAGTCCGGGAACAGATCCCGGTAACCGTCATCCGCCATGACCACCAACGGGAATACAAAGGCGGGAGATTTGGCAAACTTTCTGGAGCAGATTGGAAGTTCCGCCAGTGTATTGATAAGAGAACGTTCCAGAAATATCCTGAGCGGTTCGGGATAATAAGCACCGGAGACCACCATGTGATCATCTTGAAATGCTCGTTGTATCTCTGAGGAACGGCGGGCGAGGACGATCTTTCTCGACACTCTGTCGACTATTGTCAATTCTAACTGCATTCTGAGATTTGTTTTAGAGAAATAATATTTTGCATTCCCACCATATGTAAAATCGACGCTTTCCATAACAGGCCGAGCGATCACGATCAGATCTGCCATTCGTGCTTTTGTCCGCTGAATGAGCGTTTCCGCTGCCGCCTGGTGACCGATCCATTCTCCCGTGATGGAGGGAACATACTCCGGATTGATATACACCAAATGATATCCTTTTGTGATCAGATCGAGTTCGATGAGATTTCGAAGGCGGCGGTCGATGGAATCACTGACGGAGGGCTGTACATAGACGGCGATGCTGAATGACCGGGAGAAGTCGAACGATCTCTCCGATCCGTCGAAAGGGATCGACGCTGAACAATGAATCGACAGCAGGGAGAGGATTACCGCAGATAGGCCAACGGTGATCTTCATCCGTAATATGGCAGATGCAGGTTTTTTCACTTTTATTGTTGAAATATGCAATACTCTTCTATCCGAACGTTATTCAAAACTTTCACATCCCGCCATGTTCAACTTCTTTACACTTCGGACAATAATAAAAAAAAAGACGGCAAATGGCCGTCTCTATCGTGATGGTTATTATTTTTTAAATGCATGCATTAATGTCCGATAACACTTTTTAGGAACATCCCGCTTGCATAATACATCATCATCCCTACAAACACTACCAGCGACAAGATTCTGTTATCTGAACGGTTGATCTCCGGAATGAGATCGCTCGCACTCACATATAAAGCCGCACCGGCGGAGAAAGCAAATGCATATCCGGTCACTTTCGGATCGACATTCTCCAAAAAGAAGATCATGAAAACGCCGATCATTGTACCGGCCGCAATTCCTGCCGTTGCTTTGATCGCTGTAGAGCGCGATTGATTGGAGGCCAGCATGATGGATGCGATCGTCAGTCCTTCGGGAAATTTATG
>CAIVNT010000377.1 GCA_903907305.1 uncultured Ignavibacteriota bacterium | reverse complement strand
CCGTTGATCCTGAAGATCATTGAGGGGACGATTCCGTTCGGCGAAAATATTAGTGCCCTTGGCGAGTTTGGGAAGACGATACATTATGAAATGATTGTGAAGAGCCAGATATATTATTATGTGGCCGTTGTCCAACAGTATGGACCGGATGTATTCTCGCAATGGAAAGTCGTCGGGGTCTATGGATTGCCAAGCAGTAATTCCGTTCCTATAGCCGTAACAGTTCAGGAAGGGAAAATGACTCCTAATATCAATCTTACAGTAGATTTTTACCACCTTCCTCCTCAGCCGTTTAGACTTCCATGAACATATTCGCAAAGAATATATTTCAGGCAATGTGTATTCTCCTGATCTCGGCGGGATTTGGAACTGCGGTCGGACAGTCCGTCTATTCATTGAAAGGGAAAGTAATTTCATCCGAAGACGGACTTCCAGTTGCCGGGGCTTCGGTTCAGATTGCCCATACTACAATCGGGACGGCGACCGGCAGTGATGGTACATTCCGTATCAGCGGAATTCCAACAGAAAGGAAACTATTGACCGTATCTGCCGTCGGTTTTGCTCAGTATAGGAGTGAATTTATTGCAAGTGACAGTCAGAACCTGGTAATACTCTTAGAGCCGTCATTGATTCAATCCGATATTGTTGTTGTCACCGCAAATAAAAGGCCGCAATCCCTTCAGGAAGTCCCTGTCAGCATCAGCATTATTGATGCACACGATATCGAAAAAAGGAACATCACCGCAGTGGATGACGCACTTCGTTATATCTCGGGGGTGAACTTTCAGCAGACGCAGATCAACATCAGAGCATCGAGCGGATACAGCAGAGGTGTCGGCAGCAGGGTGATGATGCTGGTGGACGGAGTTCCGCTCCTTGCCGGTGATACAGGAGAGATCACGTTTGAGTCGATTCCCGTTTCTCAGATCGAACGGGTGGAAGTGGTGAAAGGTGCCGGATCCGCGCTGTACGGTTCAGGAGCGATGGGAGGAGTGATCAACGTGCTGATGAAAGAGATCGGGGATGAACCCGCAGTGTGGTGGAGAACCTATGGCGGCGTTTATTCAAACCCTGAATATGCTCAATGGAAATGGAGCGCAAAAGAGCGGTATATGAACGGGCAAATGATCGGAATCAGCGGAGTGGTTGAGCAAATGAAGATGAGTCTTTCACTGCAGCGTGTCACCGATGACGGTTACCGCGAACAGGATTGGAGCAGACGATACGACGGTTTTGTGAAAATAAAATTTGATCTCTCTCCGTACGAGTCGATGTCATTCACTTCGAATCTTTACCGGCAGTATCGGGGAGATTTTCTGTGGTGGAAGGATCTGAAGAATGCTTTGCGTCCGGCGGATGCGCAGCGGAATATCAGCACCACATCGTTGCGGTTCAATAATTCGTTTTTCTATAAGAAGATCGTAAATGAAAAATTGTATTACGAAGTGAAGGCGGTTCATTTCCGCGGCAACTGGTATCGTGACAGCCTGAATCATACGCGCATGGATGGTTCGATCTCCGATTCTTTCGTGATGGATGCGCAGGGCAATGTTACAGTGGATGATGAAAATACGTTCACGTTCGGAGTCGTTGGAAGTGGTGAAAGAGTCCGTGCAAATATCTTCGGACGACACGACGGACGAGGTGGTGCACTTTATCTTCAGGATGAATATAGTGTTG
>CAIVNT010000376.1 GCA_903907305.1 uncultured Ignavibacteriota bacterium | reverse complement strand
ATTACCCCTTGGCGACTTTGCGTCTTTGCGAGAGGATTTTTTGTATATGTTCTTTCACTGAGTTGAGACAACCTTCAGACCGATGATCGATCCGATGAGTGTTGTCAGAAATACTAACCGCCAAAAATCAGCAGGTTCTTTGAAGATGATGATACCGACGATCACCGTTCCGATCGCCCCGATCCCAGTCCACACAGCGTAGGCTGTCCCGATCGGAAGCGTCTGTGACACTTTATACAGGAGGGACATGCTTACGGATAAAAAAAGGAAGAATCCACCCATCCACAATGTCCATTCAACTCCTTGCGCTGTGCGTGCCTTCCCTAAACAGGAGGCAAAACCAACCTCGCACAATCCTGCAATAACAAGCATGATCCAACTCATATTAATAACTTTCCACAGGCAAAGGTTGTGGCAAATTCGACGGTAAAAGGATGAGAACTGAAAATATGTGGAACAGCATTAGCCCGCAACGAAGCTGTCTGAAAGGATGAAAGACGAGATGTAGATCGTCTCCAAAAAGCGTAGTATAATAGTAAGGATGTTCAAATATTTACTTGGATAAAAGTAAGGTTAATTTTAAGCGAATACAAGATTTTTATTTTACAACTTTATAGACTCGATACTCTTCGACCGACCTTCCGCCGCCGATTCGTTCAATCTTTCGACAATACATTTCCTCTAAATGGAGATCACCCACCGAATCTACTTTGGGTCCATAAAGACTGAAATGGGTCGGTAGTAATTTTTTCATGACAACTTTCGGATCCCCAGTTTTGAATTCCGGAGTTGCAATTCCCGCAAGGTCGATCATATAACGATTTCCAAACCAACCTACTACGCCGAGTTCGGTTATACCGATCCGTGCACTCTTTGGTGTATTCGCGTCAATCCATTCAGCATACTCAATATAATTTTTATCATCACCATTATTGTATTTGTCTGACACTATCCAGCTGAATACTCCCAATCGAAATGAAAACACCGCAACATAAATGCACACTGATGCGGTCGCAGAGATAACAATATATCGTTTGGAAAGCTGTGAATCCTCACCAATTAAATTTTCCAGTGCGTAAATACAGAGACAGACAATAAAAGGGACAATGGTAACATAATACATCGATGTTAATGGTGCATGTGAGATGAGATAACCGGCCAACGATCCTGATACCCATAATACGATCATCAAGACTGTGATATTGTCTTGAAATAATTTCCGAATCATTCTTTTATGCAGAACTGCTCCGATTGATACAGCAAAGACCGGAACAGCGGGAAGTATGAGTCCCCCGATCCTTGAGGATACTTCCCTGAATGTTCCTTCCCAACCATAACTTGATCCAGTCTTCACCAGAATTGTATGCGGAACAAACCAACCAAAATGAATATGACAAAATAATGCCCAGCTCCCATATGTCACAGCAACAATAGTCACAACAATAGCTAGTGACTTCCATTCCTTCCTTCTGATAAGTATTGCAAGAGCAATACCACATAAGAGTATAAACTCAGGACGGGTAAATAAGGAAAACGAAAGCAGTATTCCCAAAATAACGGGAGAGCGTTCCCGGGAATGTCCACTATTGTTTGCATATCGTGATGCATATGCAAGCACTCCGGCGCAAACGGCAAGTTTGAACGTGATCTCCTGTCCTGAAAAAGCCCACCGTTGAATCCAAAAATCACAGAGGATCGAGAACATGAATAATAGTTGAAAAGGTCTGTTCTTGATGACTTGTATGATCAACAGCCACATCGTTGTAACAAAAAATATCATCGAAAGGACGCTTACGATCCAAACAGATATGTAAATATCTCTGAAGATGAAATAGACCGAAGAAAGGAAGAACAACCAGGCTGGAGATGTAAAACCGTACGTGGGCTCGCCGAGATTGTAGGCGAATTGTCCATGCTCAACAAAATTTTTTACGTACCGAAACAGGATAAACGCATCATCCCCTTTTGCATTCCAATACGGAACGGAAAGGAGAAGGCCGATGAGAATAAAAAATGTTATCGTCCGTGTATTGATGTTCATTTTTACTCAGAAGCCGATCACAAGTATCGTGTCTCCGGATGGAGGTATTTGCAGACGTAATCCTTCACCGATTCCTCAAGTGAACGGAACTGCACCGGGCATCCGGAATTCTGAAGTTTGGTGATCGCCGCTTCCGTGTGATACTGGTACGCATTACGGATCTCTTCCGGCATCTCTGTGTATTCGATATTCGGAGCAAGCGCCAGCGCGGAGAAAACAGCTTTCGCAAGATCATTCCACGAACGGGCTTTACCGGTACCGAGATTGTAGATGCCGTTTATTTTCGGTGAATTGAGAAACCACCATAATACTTCCGTGCAATCCTTCACATACACAAAATCGCGCACCTGTT
>CAIVNT010000375.1 GCA_903907305.1 uncultured Ignavibacteriota bacterium | reverse complement strand
GCTTTATCGAGACCGTATGCAAGAGCTGCCGCGGTCGGTTCGTTCACGATACGGCGGACGATCAAACCGGCGATCTCGCCTGCTTCTTTCGTTGCCTGACGTTGTGCGTCATTGAAGTATGCGGGAACAGTGATGACCGCTTCAGTCACTTTCTGTCCGAGATAATCTTCAGCGGTCTGTTTCATTTTCTGTAATGTCATCGCGGAGATCTCTGGCGGTGAATAGATACGGTCGCCGATCTTTACGCGTGCTGTGTTGTTGTCCCCGGTAACGACATCATACGGAACAAGCTTCATCTCTTCATTCACTTCATTCATGAAACGTCCCATGAAGCGTTTAATGGAGTAGACTGTGTTCTTGGAGTTCGTAACAGACTGACGTTTAGCAGCCTGGCCGACAAGTCTCTCACCGTTCTTTGCAAATGCAACGATGGACGGTGTTGTGCGCGCACCCTCTGAGTTTGCGATCACCACCGGTTCATTTCCTTCCATCACAGAGACGACGGAGTTCGTCGTTCCGAGATCGATTCCTATAATTTTTCCCGCCATACTGTTTTCCTCTATTTGTATTGTTGTTCGATTGTTTTTTGCTTATCTATTTACAAGCATCGTGCCATTCGTGTTGTGCCGATTTTTCATTAAATTCAATGAACACACTTTGTTGACAAATAAATTTATCTGTCAACTTGGCAGTCATTCATACACAATGATGTACGCTGAAGTTATTTTGTCAGTATTGTGACAAAATGATTTGTATAATATCAATCAGGATGATTTGCTACCTTTTTACACGTTGAATTGCTGGTGCACTCATTTCAAAAAATTATCATGCAGAATATGATCAATAAAGAAGCGATCCTGGCTGCACTATTGGGTAAATCATTTGGCAGGAATGTCATCATTTTCGAAACAATCGATTCAACGAATACCTATTCAAAGTCGTTGGATAAGAACAGTGCCCCGCACGGCACCGTCGTGATCGCAGAAGAGCAAACCTCCGGACGGGGAAGATTGCAGCGCGAGTGGGTTGCGGCAAAAGGAATGAATCTCCTCTTTTCTGTCATTCTGTATCCCGAGTTCAATGTGGAAAAGATAGCACTCCTTCCGCTGATTGGTTCATTGGCGGTAGCCGATGCCATCGATAAAGTTACAGGACTCTCTTCAACATGCAAGTGGCCGAACGATGTGCTCATCAATCAAAAAAAAGTGTGCGGTATGCTGTTGGAGTCCTCTTCCGGCGAATCGGGAATTGAAAAGATCGTTCTCGGCATTGGAGTGAACGTGAATCAACAGGAATTTCCACGCGATCTCCTCACCAAGGCAACATCCCTGCGGAATGAATGCGGAAGGACAATCGACCGGACGATTCTTGTATCAATCATCCTTGAAGAGTTGGAAAATCGGTATGAACAACTCTCCCACTTTTCTCCACAGCAATTATTGCAGGAGTGGAAACTGAAAGCATTGCTTTTTGGGAAAAAGATCACTGTATTAGAGAGCCAAAGTAGTTATGCCGCCACCGCCATCGATATTGCGGATGATGGTGGTCTGATCATTCAGACCGAGGATGGAAGTAAACGGAAGATTTTTGCCGGCGATGTAAGACTGGCCTACAATTAATTTTTATTGATGATCCATTAAAAGGAACAACAGATGATCTTAGCGATCGATATCGGTAACACACACTCTGTGATCGGCATCTACAACGGCACAAAACTGCTCGGCGACTGGCGTGTGACAAGTTTTGTAACACGCACAGAAGATGAGTTCGGTGCCTTGGTGAAACAATTCTGCGACGGTGCAAATATCTCGCTGAAAAAGATCCACTCCATCGGCATCGCATCCGTCGTCCCGAACCTCACCGAGGTTTGCGTCCGGATGTCACGAAAATATTTCAAGATCGAACCGATCGTCGTTTCATCCGATATCGATCTCGGAATCAAAGTATTGTACGATGATCCCCGCTCGGTCGGTGCAGACAGACTTTGCAATGCTGTTGCCGGATTTGCAAAATATAAAGGACCGATCGTCATCGTCGATTTCGGGACGGCGACAACGTTCGATGTCGTCTCAAAAAACGGTGAATATCTCGGGGGTGTCATTACCGCCGGGATCGAAACGACCGCCGGAGAACTGCACCGCCGCGCTGCAAAACTGCCGAAGGTCGATCTGAAGTTTCCGGAGAAAGTGATCGGGACGAACACAGTCAACAGTATGCAGGCAGGCATCATGTTCGGCGCGCTCGATTCGATGGAAACGATGATCCGACGCATATCAAAGGAACTTGATGATTATCCTACCGTTATTGCAACCGGCGGTTTCTCTGAGACGATGAAGAATGCCTCCAAAGTGATCAATAAACATGAACCGGCCTTGGTGTTGGAAGGAGTTCGCTTGATTGTTGAGAGGATCGAGAAGAAGAATAAAAAGAAGAAGTGATTGTTTGAATGGCATACCTCGACTTCGCTTGGTATGATTTTTATTTCCGGTTTGCTACAACAAGAAACGCCGTCTAAGGACGGCGTTTCTTGTTGTAGACACATTGGCGGAATTTATTTTAAGCCGAACATCTGCACGGAGAACTGCGCGAACTGGATCAATTCATTGAAAAACAGTCCAAAATACAGCGTGGGGATCAAAAGCGACATCAGCAGGATATTCTGAGCCAGCGGAAATTTGATCGGTTCTTCGTTCGGTTGGCCGTCACGCAAAAACATGTTCCGGATAATACGGACATAATAATATAACGAGACGACGCTGTTCAACACGCCGATCACGGCGATACCAATCATCTTTGCATTGATCAATGACAGGAAGATCATCCACTTTCCGATGAACCCCGCCGTCGGCGGCAGACCGGTCAACGAGACCAAGAAGACTGCCAGCGCTACGGAAAGCAGCGGTGTCCGTTTACCCAATCCTTTATAATCATCAATATTCTCACTCTTCGTTTTATTGGCGATCAGCATCACCACATAGAATGCACCAAGATTCATGAAGAGATAGACCACAAAATAGATCATCACCGCGGCAAATCCGTCCGAGCTCAATACGACCAATCCCAACAGCATATATCCCGCCTGAGCGATACTGGAATATGCCAGAAGACGTTTCACATTGTCCTGCCACAATGCCACGAGATTCCCAAGTGTCATTGTCAGTACGGCAAGGATCATCAGTGCGTTTTGAATATGAACTCCGCTGATCAACGTCCATGCGCCCGGCGGCAAACTGGTGACGGATGAATCAATGAACATCACTTTGAAAGCCCGCATCATCATTGCGAATCCTGCCGCCTTTGAAGCAACGGAGAGGAATGCCGTGATTGTTGTCGGAGCTCCTTCATACACATCTGGTGTCCAGAAGTGGAACGGCACTGCGGAGATCTTATAGCCGAATCCAACCAGGATCATGATGGAAGCAACGATGAGCGCCAATTGACTGGAACTTCCCTGCATCAATACATGATTGACTCCAACAATATCCAGTGTTCCCGTTAATCCATAGATGAGCGAGATTCCGTAGAGCATAATGCCGGAGGAGAATGCGCCGTAGAGCAGATACTTCAGTGATGCTTCGGTGGAATCCTTCGCCTTGCGTGTGAAGCCCGAAGCAACGTAGGACGTGAGCGAGCTCATCTCCAGCGTGAGATACATCATCAAAAGATTCGATGCACCGACCATGAACATCATCCCCAGCGCCATCGAGAGGATAAGGAAATAATATTCTCCGGATGTTTTCTTCTCGTCGTTGATCTCATCCGAGAATCGGGACATGACCGCGACGACGATCGTGGAAAGGATGATGACGATCTTGAAATAGGTAGCGAACGGATCGACACTGAGCATTCCGCTGAATGTCGAGTTGTTCAGTCCGATCTGTGTCGTAAGCACATAAAGGGCCGTGAACAATCCCGCAACAGCAAGCAGCATCAGATTCTGGGCATTCTTCCGGTCGATCAAGTGAAGGATAAGCACGAGACAGAGCGTCACGGTCACCACCACTTCCGGCAGGATGTTGTTAAGATTACTGAGGATAGTTTCTAACATGAGTTCTTCTTTTTGATCAGCAAATAAATTTTAAGAGTACAACACTGTTAATTACCGACAGCAACACCGGCATTCGCTCTCACGAAATCGACCAGCGTATTGGCGGAGGTGTTCATAACATCGAGCATCAGGTTCGGGTACAATCCAAGCACCAGCACGATGATGCCGAGCGGAATGAGCATGATCATTTCGCGTGTGTTGATGTCGGTCAGATCGTTCCAGCGTTCCGGAAGTGTGCCGAGAAATACACGCTGTAGTGTCCAGAGCATATAGCCGGCGGTCAGCACGATACCGAATGCGGAAGCGATCGTCAGCCAGCGGAATGTCTGGAACGCACCGAGGAATGAGAACGCTTCCGAGATGAATCCGCTCAGACCGGGAAGACCAATAGCGGCGAAGAATGCAACGATCATGATGCCCGAGTATTTCGGCATTTTGTTCATCAGTCCGCCGAACTCGTCAACGCCGCGAGTGTGTGCGCGGTCGTAGATAACGCCGACAATAAGAAAGAGCATTGCGGTGATCGTTCCGTGGTTGAACATCTGCAGCATACCTCCGAGCATGCCCTGCGTATTCATCGCAGCAATGCCCAAAATGACGATACCCATATGACTGACAGATGAATAGGCGATCAGTTTTTTGAAATCTTTTTGCGCCAGTGCGCAGAACGCACCGTAGATGATGTTGATGAATCCCAGGAATGCCAGCGGATAGAGATAGTGCATCGCCGCATCCGGAAAGATCGGAAATCCGATTCGAAGCAGACCGTAGGTTCCCATTTTCAACAGCACGCCTGCCAGAATAACGGAGATCGCAGTCGGTGCTTCAACGTGTGCATCAGGCAGCCAGGTATGGAACGGGAAGATCGGGACTTTGATTGCAAATCCGATGAAGATCGCAACGTATGCCAGATACCGCCACGTAGTATGAATCCCCGAAAGGATCGAACCGGCGTCATAGTTGGCAGGATTCATCATTGCCAGCATGTTGAATGTGTGGATCTTCTCACCCGATGCGGGATCGATGATCGTCACACTGAAATAGAGTGCCAGCATCGCAAGCAGAAGGAGCACAGAACCGAGCAGTGTATAGAGGAAAAACTTGATCGCGGCATATTCGCGGCGCGGTCCGCCCCACACACCAATCAGAAAATACATCGGCAGAAGCATAATTTCCCAGAAGATATAGAAAAGGAAGAAATCGAGTGCGACGAAGACGCCCATCATTCCGGTATCAAGAAGAAGCAGGAGTGCAAAATATCCTTTGAGCGATTTCTCGATGCTCCAGCTGGAAATGACCGCCACGCAGGAGATGAGCGCCGTCAAAAAGACCATCGGCATGCTTATACCGTCAATACCGAGGAAGTAATCGATCTTGATCGATCCGAACCAGCCGGTACTGTGCACATTGATCCAGTTAAACACCTCTTTGAACTGCATCGTATCGGCGTTGTTCACACCGGCGAGCGTACGGTCAAATTTCGTGAATAGGATCGAGGCGAAGACCACCTGCAGCAGCGTGATCCCCAGCGATGTCCAGCGGATCGCGGATTTTTGTTCTTTGGGAAGCAGCAGTACGATGATCATCCCGAGGACGGGAAGGAAAGTAAGCCACGTGAGAATACCGATGTTGAGAATTTTGAGTTCCATATTGTTCCTTATTGCACCGCAGAGAATACCGAATCCGCGGAGTTAACCTTTGTGATAATGAGCAAAAATAATGTTACTGTTTTTAACCGATAAAAATTTCTTTGTCCACTGGTGATGAATTACATATACATCGCCATCAACACCATCAATCCAATGATCGCCAGGATCATGTAGGTCTGAACTTTTCCTGTCTGAACTTTCCGCAATGACAATCCGAGCAGTCCTGCAAAATACGCGATAAAATTCACTGCTCCGTCCACCACATAGGAATCGAACTTCGAGCTGATATTCGACACGAGCTTTGCAAGCCACCCCGCTCCATTGACAATACCATCGACGATTGCACCGTCGAACCACGAAAGGACCTTGGCGATTCCCATCATCGCGGCAACAGCCGTTGCATCATACAGCTCGTCGAAATACCATTTATTATAGAGGAACGTGTGAAGCGGCTTCAATGTTTTTTCGAACGCGTCTGCAGAGATCTTCTTCCAGAAATAGGTGACGAATGCCAGCAGGATGCCAAGTCCGGAAACCCCCACGGACAACACCATTGCCATCGTGTGCTGATGATGGACCTCTTCAACAAATTCTTCCGTGGGCGTAGCGGCTGCCGCTGCCGGAACAACAACTGTCGGATACGTCATTTTTTCGAAGAACCAGCCATGGCTTGCCGAGATCGGATTGAGCGAGAAGAAAAAGAAGAATGAAAGTGCGGCAAGCACCATCAACGGAACGGTCATCACGAACGGTGATTCATGAACATGGTCATACCGTTGTTTATCCTGATGCTCACCCATGAATGTCAGAATGAGCATACGGAACATATAGAATGCGGTAAGACCGGCAACCAGAAATCCGATGATCGGAATGATCGAATGTCCGGTGAAGTGCGAGAATGCCAGTGTACCGGCGAGAATCTCATCTTTGCTGAGGAATCCGGACGTGAGCGGTACGCCTGAGATAGCCAGCGTAAAGATCAGCATCGTCCAGAATGTGAATGGCATCTTCGATTTCAAACCGCCCATATTGCGGACATCCTGTGCATCCGTATGATGATCATGCTGATGATGTAATGCGTTGTGCATCGCATGGATGACGGAACCTGATGCGAGAAAGAGTCCTGCTTTGAATGCGGCGTGTGTAACGAGATGCATCACGCCGGCGCTGTACGCCCCGACGCCGAGTCCCATCACCATATATCCAAGCTGACTAACCGTGGAATAAGCGAGAATTTTCTTGATATCATTTTGAACGATAGCGATCGAAGCGGCGATGAATGCCGTGATGGCTCCCGTATACGCGATCACCATCAGTGCATCGGCAGTGAGCATCGGGAATGTGCGTGCAACAAGATACACACCGGCCGCTACCATCGTTGCTGCGTGGATTAACGCGCTGACGGGCGTCGGACCTTCCATCGCATCCGGAAGCCAGACATGCAATGGAAACTGAGCGGACTTACCGACAGCACCGCAGAAGATCAACAGTCCTGCCGCCGTCAGCCATGTGTTTGAATCAAAGGGAATCACTCCCGTTCCGATCGCGCCGAAGATGCCGTCGAACGTCAATGTGGAGAATTGCATCCACACGATCATGATCCCGATAAAGAATCCAAGATCACCGACGCGATTGACAATGAATGCTTTCTTGGATGCATCGGATGCGGATTTCTTTTCGTACCAGTGACCGATCAGCAGATACGAGCTCAGTCCAACCAGTTCCCAGAATACATACATCAACAGATAATTGTTCGTCAGAACGATGCCGAGCATGGAGAAAGTAAAGATACCAAGATTCGCATAATACCGGGAATAGCGGATATCCCCTTTCATGTATGCCAGCGAGAAGAGATGTACCAGGAAACTGATGAGCGTCACGACGACCAGCATCACCGCAGTCAGATTGTCCACCATCATACCGATGTCGATTTTCAGCGGGACGTTGTTGACCATGGTGTGGAAATCGATCCACGTGAATGTGAAATCCCACTTCCCTTCGGTTCCCATTCTGGAACCGAACGTAAAGAGAGCAAGGATCAGATCGAGTCCGAGAAATGCCGCACCGATGTGACCGGCTTTATCCATGAAGCGTTTACCGAAGAAGATCAGCAGAACAAAGCTGGCCAGCGGCAGAAGAAGGATTGCGAGCGCTATTTTGAGTTCGGGTATCATTAGTCTTTTAAGAATGAAATTTCGTCAACATTGACAGTGTGGAAACGTTTGTAGATGTTCAGCACAATGGCGAGTGCAACCGCTGCTTCCGCTGCGGCAAGGATGATCACGAACACTGCGGCCATTTGACCTTCGATGTTCATTCCGCCGAACCGTGAGAACGCCAGAAAATTGATGTTGGCTGAATTCAAGATGAGTTCGATCCCCATCAGCACCATGATCGCATTCCGGCGGGAAATGACGGCATAGATCCCGAACGAGAAAAGGATCGCGCTGACGATGAGAAAATGTGTGAGTGTAATTGTCATAGAGTTAAAATCCCGAATATCAATAGAACAAATTCCAATAATATTATTTGGAGTTTGAAATTTGTGTTTTGACGCTTTCTCTTCTCGCCATCATCGCAGCTCCGACGATCGCCACCAGCAACACGACCGATGCCACTTCGAATGGGAGCAGATGCGTAGTGATAAGCGCCGACCCGATTTCCTTTGATGTCGTCTGCGCAGTGATCTCACTCATATTCTTGCTCATGAACCAATCTGTAGTCCAGATCATTCCTGCGAGCAATCCCGCCAGTGCGGCAACCACGCTGACCGCCGGCAATGTATTGAGCGATTTTGCTTTGATGTCCACGCTGACGGTATTCGTTGTCAGCATCACACCGAAGAGGATCAGCACAAGGATACCGCCGACATAGATCAGCAGCTGGGTGACCGCCAGAAAATCTGCATTCAAAAGAACGTAGATACCGGCGACTCCGAAGAATGTAAAAAACAATGCGAACGCTGAATAGACAATGTTGCGGGAAAAGACCACAACACCTGCTGAACCAATGGTAACGGCCGCAAAGAAGTAAAAGATTATTTCATACATAGTCATAATGATACTATTGCTGAGTTGGTGTTGAGTCCAGTGATTGCGGCGGAGCATTCTGCACCGGTGCGGCTGTCGGTGGAACGGCTGCAGCGGCTGCTTTTGCAGCAGCTGCTTGAGCTGCAGCGGCCGCTTTCTTTGCCGTTTGTTCCTCGTCGTACTGTTTCACTTTGATCTTTGCCGTTTCAACTTCGGACGGAGACATTGTGCCGAAATTATAGATGAGGTTGCTCCGGTCGTATTCGGAAAATTCATATACATCGGTCATCTTCAGGCATTCCGTGGGACAAGGGTAGACACACAGTCCGCAGTAACAGCATTTTGCGATGTCAATGTCGAACTTTGTTACATAGATCCTCTTCTTTTGACCGGTTGATGTCTCACCAAGACTTTCGGTCGGCGGAGCTTTCATCACTTCGATGTCAATACAATCCACAGGACATGCTTTGGCACAGAGTTCGCAGCCGATGCAGTCATCGAAATTCATGAAAAGACGGTTCCGAACACGATCCGGCATCTTCATTTTTACATGCGGGTACTGAATTGTGACCGTCGGAGAGATCATCTGTTTGAAGGTGATCCTCATCCCGGTCATCGTAGAACTGACCGAGCGGTAGATATCGTTGAAATATGTTGTCAATGCTGTCATAATTTTCTTTGGTTACTTTTTGATCTCAGATCACACGACCATGATGAAACCGATCGCGATGATGCAAAAGAGCGCAAACGGGGTCAGGACTTTCCACGAAACATACATCAGCTGATCCACGCGAAGACGCGGCAGTGTCCAGCGCAGCCAGATGTTCACGAACACGAAGAACATCCCTTTCATAATGAACCAGAATGCACTCCACACCGGTCCCCCCATGAATGAACCGAAAGGACTGGTCCATCCGCCGAAGAACAGTATTACGACTACCGCAGAGACGAGGAACAGGTTCGCATATTCTGCAAGATAGAAGATCGCAAATTTCATTCCGCTGTATTCCGTGTTGTATCCCTGCACGAGTTCGGATTCTGCTTCTGGAAGATCGAATGGAGTGCGGTTCACTTCCGCCATGGACGAAAGGAGATAGATCACAAAAAGGATGAACATGAACGGGATCAACGCCAGTTTTTGTCCGAGTGCAAAATTTCCGCCGAAGATCAGCCAGTTCTGAATTCCGCCGTCCTGCATCTGTGTCATCGTCTGCATATTCATCGTTCCAAGAACCATCACCACGCCGAGGATCGCAAGCACGCCGGGGATCTCGTAACTGACGATCTGTGCTGCCGAGCGGAGCGATCCGAAGAGGGACCATTTATTATTGGAAGCCCATCCGGACATGAGCAGTCCGACAACGACCAATGACGATGCTGCTACTAGATAGAGAATTCCGAGATCGATGTTGCTGCCGATGAATCCGCTGCTGAACGGTAGAACGGCAAACGATGCATACGTGCCGACAAAAACAAGATACGGTGCGAGCGAGAAAAGGAATTTGTCCGCCGCCGTGGGAATAATATCCTCTTTTTGCAGAAGCTTCAGAATATCGGCGAACGGCTGCAGAGTGCCATGCCATCCGTTCTCCATGTAAGCGAGGCGGTTTTGGATATGCGCGGCAACTTTCATTTCACCATAGAGTGTTACCAGTGCATAGACCAGGATGAAGACGATCGGCACAAATGCCAGAAGCACAGACATGACGATCGGGTTTTCTAATAACAATTTTAATTCATTCATTATATTCTTTCAGACTCTTCGCTTCGCTCAGAGTAACGAGGAGAGAACGAAGAAATGTTACTCAGTTATATATTGACTAACGGTCGACTTCGCCGAGAACGATATCGATACTGCCCATGATCGCCACAAGATCCGCGAGCATCGCGCCTTTGGAGATCTCGGTAATCACACTCAGATTCACAAATGCCGGAGCACGTGCTTTGATCCTATACGGTGTGACACTATCTTCTGCTATGATATAGACTCCTAATTCTCCTCGAGGACCTTCCACGCGTCCGTATGCATCACCCGGTACGGGACGAATACGTTTAGGTATCGCCTTCGATACATCGCCTTCCGGAAGTGTCGCAATTGCCTGTTCAATAATGCGGAGACTTTCCCACATCTCGAGTTGACGGACCATATTCCGATCCCACACATCCCCAACAGTTCCCATCTCTCCTTTTCCAACGATCACATCCCATTCAAACTTGTCGTACATCGTGTACGGATCATCGCGGCGGAGATCCCAGTTCACGCCGGAACCACGCAGCATCGGTCCACTGCAAGCATAATTGATCGCCAAGTCCTTCGGCAGGATGCCGACATTCGCAGTGCGTTTGATGAAGATCTCATTGTAATTGAGCAGATCATTCACTTCCTGGAGGGTCTTTTTGAAGCCGACGATAAATTCTTTTGTCTTTTCAACGAACTGCGGAGGAATATCATGGGAGAGACCGCCGATCCACATATAATTATAGAGCAGACGTGCACCGCAAGTCATTTCGAATAATTCGAGGATCTTTTCGCGATCACGGAAGTAATAGAGGAACGGTGTGAATGCACCCATGTCGATTCCGAATGTGCCGATAGCAATCAGATGAGATGCGATACGCTGCAGTTCCGCCATGATAATGCGGATATAATGAACGCGGTCACAGACTTCGATCTTCAGTAATTTCTCTGCGGCAACAACATATGCCATTTCGTTCGTCATCGACGCAACATAATCCATCCTATCAACATACGGTATCACCTGCTGATAACTGGTCATATGCTCGCAATGCTTCTCGAAGCAGCGGTGCAGGTAACCGAGATGCGGGATCACATCCGTAACGATCTCGCCGTCCAGTACTACTTCAAGACGAAGCACGCCGTGAGTGGACGGATGCTGCGGTCCCATATTGACAATCATCTCTTCGGTGCGGAGCGTTTTACCGGTGGAAGTCTTTGGTTTTTCTAAGGTTTCAATCATTTTGATTAAAAGATGTCCTACACCTTGAATGTGTAGGACACCTGATTAATAAGTTAATATGGAACTTTCATTCCATTATAGAATTCAGGGGTCTGATAATCTTTGCGAAGGGGATGGCCTTCCCAGTCATCGGGCAGAAGTATCCTGCGCTGATCAGGATGTTCCAGAAAATTGATACCGAGCAGATCGAACGCTTCGCGTTCATGCCAGTTAGCTGTTTTCCAGATGGACTCGACCGAAGGAACATTCGGTGCATCGGTCGGCACTTCCACTTTCAGAACGATCTTGTGACGCAGTGTCATCGAATAGAGATGATACGTCACTCCGAGTTTTCCCTTGAAATCCACACCCGACAGGCAGGAGAGATAATCGAACTGAAACCGTTCGTCATTCTTTGCGAATACCGAGACTTCTTTGATCGCACCTGCGGCGATCTTAATGAACGGGTCGGCGACATTCTCGAGTTTTGCTTCGAGAACAGCTTCACCGAACTGTGCTTTGAGGATATCGTATATCTCTTGTGCGGTCATATTTTTCTTTTCCTTCATGTGCCACGCATTTTTTAAGTGCGTGGCGCATTATAATCTTGTGGGGAGGTCATATCATGACGTCCCTACACATTGTTACACTGCTTTTTTCTTTGCCATACTTTCGTTGCGGATCTTCTCCTGCAGTTTGATCAGTCCTTCGATCAGCGCTTCAGGACGGGGCGGGCAGCCGGGAACATACACATCCACAGGAATGATGCGGTCAACACCTTTCAGCACATGATATCCGTGTTCCCAATACGGTCCGCCGCAGTTGGAGCAGCTTCCCATCGAGATCACATAGCGCGGTTCCGACATCTGATCATACAGCCGCTTGATGCGCGACGCCATCTTCAGCGTCACTGTTCCGGAGACGATCATCACGTCGCACTGACGCGGGGTCGCACGCGGTATCACACCAAAGCGCATCATGTCGAAATTGGATGCCGATGCCGCCATCATCTCGATGGCACAGCATGCAAGTCCGAACTGCATCTGCCAGAGGGACGAGAGACGCGCCCAGTTCAACAGGTTATCCATCGTCGTTACAACAACGTTGGAGTTTTCAAATTTTTGATCGAGTAATCCCATAGAGTTCTTCTTAGTTCAATACCGGTTCTTCTTGTTCTTCATAGACGGAGCGTTTCGATTGCGGAAGGAACTGCGGCGACGGTTTATCCCATTCCAGATCCCCTTTCACCCACACATAGGCGTATCCGACGATCAGGATGGCGAGGAAGACAAGCATTTCCATGAATGCAAACATCCCGAAACTTTTATAGACGAGCGCCCATGGGAACAGGAATACCGATTCCACCTCGAACACGAGGAAGATGAGAGCGACAACATAGAAACGGATGTTGAATTTTACGTGAGGGGCACCGATGGGAATTTCACCGCATTCATACGTGGAGAGCTTTTCTGCATACGGCCGGCTGGGACGAAGGAGCCAGGAGGCGATCAATCCGCCGGCCGTGAATACAGCGCCGACGATGAAAAAAATGAGGATGTTTCCGAATTCTGTAAGCATATTTTTTTGTCTAAATGATATTCTATTACAGGATGCTTTAAAACAACAACTGCGTCGTAAAGTGCGGTTGAGCCCTCTGCGACGCAGTTAATTCCATCAGAAAGAAAAGATCTTATCCCCGAAGTTCGTCCAAATATCTCTCTGCATCCCGTGCCGCTGCTGAACTCGAATGTTCTTTCTTGATTAACTTATAGAGCTCAATGGCTTGTTCTTTATTGCCGGACTGTGCGTAGTTCCGTGCTGCGTTGGCAAGATACTCTGCCGTATTCGGATCGTTCGCATTCGACTTCCCGGCCTTCTCAAAATATTTTGCTGCGTCGGCATGGTTCATTTTTGCTTCATAGCACGCCGCAATTCCTGCAAAGCGGGAGGATTCAAGGATCGGAGCATCGAGACTTGCATCGTCGTATGCTGCCATCGCTTTATCAACTTCGCCGGTATTAAAGTAACAATTTGCAAGATAGAACTCAGCAAGGTTACCGTAACGGGTCGAACCGTAATCGTTCACGATCGCCTGCAGACCACGAACATTTTTTTCAGGCACTCCGTTGATCGCTAATTGGTATTGTCCATTGTCGTAATAGGAGAATACTTTTGCGAACTCGTTTGCCGCCTTTTGATTGTTCGTGTTCTTATTGTTGATGTAAAACCAGCCGCCAGCGACGAGAAGTGCAATTGCTATGCCAACATTGGCTAGAAGTTTTTTATTGGTCTCATACCAGAATACTGCGTTTTCATACGTAGTAATAAGGTCATCCTGTTTTTTTACCCGCTTAGCGAGCTCTTTCTGCTTTTTTAACATCGTCTCTTCAAATCAAAAGTGAAAAAATGTGAATTATTTGTCCTAAATATACGAAAGTACTCTTGTTTCAGCAAGGAATCTTATACACGTTCATCGATAAAATCATGTTCCTCTGAACGCACAACAAGGACGGGACATGGTGCTTTTCGGATAATTTTCTCTGCTGTACTGCCGAACAGGATGTGCTCTACGCCCGTCCGTCCATGAGTTGCTACTATTATAATATCGACTTCATGCTCTTTCGCGAATTGCGTGATCTCTACGAATGGTATCCCCGTCCCGACGAGAGTCACGGTCCGCAAACCTGGAGGAATAATTGAATCCCGTAGTGTCGCCATTTCGCTCAACGCTTTTTCGTGGAGTTCTTTTTCCACATCGGGAAATCCGATTTGGCCGAAACCGAAATCCGACGGATAAATGGTCGGTTCAACGATATAGGCAAGGATCAGTGATGCGTTGAACTGCTGTGCGAACGGGATCGCATAGCGAAGTGCTTTCTTTGAATTATCCGAAAAATCGATCGGCACAAGGATCGTCTTTAATCCGATCGGTTGTGACGATGCTGGCGATGCAGGTCTTTTATTTTTAGGTTTTGGTGCAGACTTCTCTACTGCTTTACGATTTTGTGATTTTCTTTTTGGAGTTGGCTTTTTCATGGCTCGTCTCCTTCTGTTGTTTGACGGTTTCGAGTTCTGCCCGGAGCTTCGAGAACTCGGTATTCATATTTCGCAAACGCTAGCACAATATCAAACACG
>CAIVNT010000374.1 GCA_903907305.1 uncultured Ignavibacteriota bacterium | reverse complement strand
TGTTCAAATGAAAGGCGAATACACGTTCAACAGTTTTACCAGGATCTCTGTCCTACGGGGCGAAGTGTCAGCGATCTACCAATATTTTGCGTTTGCTCTTCAGGCAAAATATCTTTTCTTTTCGTACGGAAATATCCATACATCAGGCATAGCATTCGAAATCAGCCGGCCGATCCACTATTCTTTCGCCCCATAATCATGATACGTTCGCTGTTCATTCTGGCAGTATTTTCTTTCGCACCGTCTGTGCTTTCGCAGCCGATCAGTACTATGGTGTGGCCTGCCGAACCGCAGGAAAAGAGGATCGAATATCTGTATAGTTTCTCTTCTGTGAGTGATCTTGGTTTTGAACGGCCGTGGATGAGGAAAATCTTCGACTGGGTTGTCGGTGCCGATGAGATCAATAATGGATTTGTCAAACCGCTGACCATTGCGGATAACGACCGTGGTGAACTCTTTGTGACGGATCCCGGCGCACAATGTGTCCATGTATTCAATTTGACAGAAAAAAAATATTCGAGGATCGATCAGACTGCAAACGGCATGATGATCTCTCCGGTTGCCGTAGCATGTTCGGATGACGGTTCGGTCTACATAACGGATTCTGCGCTCAAAGCAGTGACGATCTATAATAAGGATCTCTCTATACGGGGGAGTATTTCGGGATACTTTGAGCGGCCCACCGGTATATTGCTAACCAATGGGAAAATATATGTTGTTGATACCGCACTGCACCGTATTTTCGTTTTTTCGCAGAAAGGTGAACTTATTGACACAATCGGCCACCGTGGAAGAGGTGAAGGGGAATTCAATTTCCCGGTGTTCATTGCCGGCGGAAAGAACGTTTGCGTTGTCGATGCAATGAATTACCGCGTTCAGGAATTTGATGGTTCATTCGCGTTCCTCCGTTCATTTGGTGAACTCGGAAGCGGCCAGGGAATGTTTGCCAGTCCCAAAGGCGTTGCATTGGATGGTGATGGAAATGTCTATGTGTGTGATGCTCTGATGAATGTATTCCAGATATTTGATGATACCGGTAAATTACTTCTGGTGGTGGGGAAACAGGGCCGCGGCAGAGGAGAGTTCGATCTTCCGACCGGAATTTGTATCTCGCCCACCAACAAAGTGTATGTTGTTGATTCATTGAATAAACGTATTCAAGTGTTCCAATATTATCCGTTCAAAAAATGAACTCCCGTATAATAAATATCATTTTGCTGTTGTTCGTTTCATACGGGAGACTATTCTCGCAGATATCCATTAAAGAGAGCAAACATAATCTCTCGGTCGGCGCAACGATCAGCACGATCAAAGCGCAGAGTGAATCCGAGATATGCGTGTTTTGCCATACTCCGCACAAATCCTCTTCCATCGCACAGTTGTGGAATCATCAGCCGACTTCGGCAACGTATACGCTGTATACGAGTGATTATCTCACGGCAAAATCATACAATGCTCAAGGACAGCCGAGTCAAAAATCGAAGCTTTGTTTAAGCTGTCACGATGGGACGATCGCTTTGGGTTCTGTGTTGAACACATCGGATATGACGGTGAACGGTTCCATTACAATGTCCGGCGGGATAACAACGATGCCGTCCGGTTCGGGTAATCTTGGGACAACATTCGTGGATGACCATCCTATCGGGTTCCAATACAATAATGCGAAGGATCCAGAATTGGTCGTCCGTGCTTGGCCGTGGAATACACCGGTCAAACTGGATCCGGATGCAACGACCGGAACGATCGAGTGCATTACATGTCACGACCCTCATAATAATCAGTATTCTCACTTCCTGCAGATGGCAAATACCAATGCGGCATTATGTGAATTCTGTCATGCAAAATCGGGATGGAATGCTTCGATCCACAAGACCTCACTCCAATCATTCACGCCGATTGGAAGTACTCCGACCACCGTCGGTGAACGTTCTTGCCGGAACTGTCATGCATCACACAACGGAGTAGGAGTGCCGTACAATCTGAATCTGAGTGAAGAGAATACCTGTTATCAAAGCGGATGTCATGGAACAACGAACGGTGTGAACACGAAAGATATTCAGTCTGCAGTGAATAAAATGTACAGGCATCCGGTGAATACCGTTGCAGGAAAACATCTCAATCCGGATAATTCCAGCAGTGTGGCAACACCGAACCGTCATTCGGAATGCGAAGACTGTCATAATCCCCATCAGTCGAAGTCTGGTCTGCACAGTGTCAAAACAAATTTGATCTCGAATGTGTTGACCGGTGTTTCAGGATTGACACCTGATGCGTCGTCGATTTGGACGCAACCGACAACATTTACAGCAGCCAATCCGGTGACGAAGGAAAATCAAATTTGTTTTAAATGTCATTCATACAACGGACTTGGTGTGGCAGCGAATGGGGTTTCCGGTATCATCGGTCCGTCCGGAACATATATCACCGATCAGGCAATGGAATTCAACTCCGCCAATAAGTCTGCACATCCCGTGCAATTCTCAACCAATGCTCAGACAGGCGCTACTGCTCCGAAACCGCTGGCGTCCCGTCAATTGTCGACCGCATGGAACAGTGTGGGAACACAGACGATGTATTGTTCGGATTGCCACGGAAATGATCAGGAAGTGTCAACAACGGTGCCGGAGGGACCGCATGGTTCCAATAATATGCATATGCTGAGAGGAACAACAGCATCGTCTACAAAATATTGGCCGTATAACGCATCAGGAACAACATTGTGGAGGCTGATCGATGTGCGAAACAATCTGAACAATTGGTCCACACAGATGTTCTGTGTCAATTGTCATCCAATATTCAGCAATGGAAATTGGTTCAATAAAGCACACGAAGCGCACGAAACACGGACGGTGACCATCAGTGGAAAAGCATACGGCGGAGTGCCGTGTGTATCGTGTCATATTGCTGTTCCGCACGGAGCGAAAAGAAGCAGATTAATTACGTACGCAACCGATGTCTCTCCTTATGCGTTTCGGGATGGCGGCATCAATGTCAATCTTATTTTGGGTTTTCGAAAAGCTTCGAGTGCTAATTCATATGAAGAACTGCATTGTTATAGCTTGCAGACAGGATGTCATAACCATACAAATCAAGGTGGTTACGAACCGTAATATATCCGAGGATCAACGTGGAGGTGGGTGGAATGGAATGTTCAAATTATTTTTGGTGGCACTTACTGCACAGACCGTTCGCAAAAGCCTTTTGAGTCGCGTTGACATCCGCAAGGCATTCAACAGTGGTCATCGGTTCCGAAGAAACGGATGCAAGACGACGGTCCTTTGGAACATGACAGCTTTCGCAGCCGACTTTCCCGTCGTTGAGCACTATATTCGGGTTTAACGATTCGATCGGAGTGTAATGCCCCGGATCTTTTTTGTATGAATCGATGTAGAGTGCGCCGATACTGTGGTTGGTTGTTCTTTGTTGGTTATCGCGGATGACAGATGTGTTCTGATCGCGAATGATGATGAGTGCACCATGAGTTCCATTATGGCACATCATGCATCGGACTGAATGATTGTCCAGCGATTGGTCGGGAACATTCATCCTGTTGTCCTGGGCAGAGGTCCAGCAAAAGATGAACAAAAGTAGTAGTATCGTTCGCATAGTCAAAACCTCTATTACGGATATTGATTTAGCAAGAACTGTACCTGTGTATGTAGAGATATTAATCTAGAATTTCACCTAAAAACTTATTAGATATTTGTAATATACGGGCGCTCTTTTTCTGTCAGCCCCATAGGTGTGGAGCCGCTGACAATTGTTCCATGCAACTGTATAATGCTGTGTAATATTTTGAGATCACTCGCCATTATGAACCGTATAATGCGGTTCCCTTCAAAAAACATGATCTCTCGTCTGTTGTTGATTATTCTTTGTCTTTCGGGAGCTCTTTACGCACAGATATCCCCCGGTGACCTTGCCTCTGCACACGCTCAATTGGAAGGGGTGGACAAATGTAATTCCTGCCATACGCTGGGGAAGGTTCTGTCGAATGAGAACTGCCTGAAATGTCACAGCGAGATCAATTCCCGGATCCAAAAGCATACGGGTTTCCATACTTCCATTGGATCCAAACAGTGTTCGGAATGCCACAAGGACCATCATGGCAGGAATTTTCAGATGATCCGGTTCGATACAAAAGCGTTTGACCATACTGCTGTCGGATTCACTCTCGAAGGAAAACATCTTCAACTAGCCTGCCGATCGTGCCACACAAAACAAAAGATCAGCTCCGGCGATATCACTGCACTGTCCGAATCGCGAAAAGAAAAGACGTATCTCGGTCTTCAGAGAACGTGTTCACCGTGTCATGCAGATAAACACAAAGGACAGTTGAAAAGTGATTGCAATCAGTGTCATACAGTGACCCAATGGAAGCCTGCGGTGAAGTTCAATCATGACCAGGCAAAATATCCGTTGACCGGCAAACATACGTCGGTGAATTGTTATCAATGTCATTCCCGAAAACTGAATGACGGTGTAACGGTACAATTCGTGAAGATGAACTTCCAGGATTGCAATGCATGCCATACGGATC
Organism: uncultured Ignavibacteriota bacterium; assembly: GCA_903907305.1. GTDB lineage: Bacteria > Bacteroidota > Ignavibacteria > UBA10030 > UBA8401 > UBA8401. Next base: position 1,449 of record CAIVNT010000374.1, on the reverse strand, counting down.
CGCACAAAGGGCGCATGAATCAGCGGTGTTCTGTCTGTCATACAACGGATGATTTCCACAAAGTGAATAAAGGTCAGTTCGACCATGCAACGACCAAATTTCCTCTTCAGGGAAAACATGCTTCGGTGCAGTGTGTGCAATGTCATCCTGCGTCAAAAAATGCCAAAAATGCAAGCGGTGAGACTGGATTTCATATCACACAATTCCAGGCATGTTCGGATTGTCATCAGGATGCACATGCCCAGCAGTTGGTAAAGAGAAAAGATGGCGGTGCGTGCGAATCTTGTCATTCCGTCGATGGATTTCTGCCGGTCCGATTCTCAGTGCATGACCACGAACAGACACGCTTACCTCTTGAGTCCGGTCATGTGCGCGTTGCATGCGTGAAATGCCACGCTGCCGGGAAAGTTATAGCAAAAAGCACCAGGCAGTTGCATTGGGATGGAGCGATGGATTGCCGGTACTGTCATACAGACATCCATCAAGGTCAATTCAATAATCGGGTGAAGAACGGGTGTGTCACTTGTCATTCTGCAACCATCTGGAAGACATTGAAATTCGATCACGCGGGATCCCGTTTTCCTCTGTCGGGAAAGCATGCATCGATCGCTTGCAAAGAATGCCATACGGTGCAGGCCGACACCACGCAAGCGGTACGGTTTGCCGGACTCTCTGTGAACTGTTTCTCTTGTCATAAGGATGAGCATGAAGGACAGCTGGCGGTGAATGGTGTGACACATTGCGAACGATGTCATGATACGAAACTCTGGAAGTCGACACGATTTGAACATAATTTGCAATCGCGGTATTTTTTGGATGGACGGCATGTGACCCTCGCGTGCGATCGGTGTCATTCTTCCGAAGTGATCAATAATCGCAGAGTAATACGTTATAAACCGAAAGGGGTGACGTGTTCGGGATGTCATTCACAAAAGCAATGAATCTGCAGTCGTTACCAAAGTTGCTAAACGTCTCATTATTCTTTATTCTGGTGGAACAGGAAACCAGGGGATATTTTGAACAATGAAGGCAGCATCGTAGCCTTGAACTGCGGAGATCCATAATGAATCTTCTTCCTCTTATTAAAAAAACATTACTGCGGTATCCCGCCATTGTTGCTGCATATTTTATCTTTGGATATTATTTCCTCTCCACTATGCAGTTCTATATCGACTTTAAACACAGAAGCATCGGCGGAATGGAGATTCTTCAGCATTTTGATACGGTGTTGTGGATGTGGGCATTATCTTATGTGCTGGTAAAGGTGCTGGAACAGCGGGATGCGCTCGAGAAACAACGTCTCGAAATGAGCATTCGTCAATTGGAAGCGGAGAAAGAGTCTACACAGCTGAAAACATTGAAAGAGATCATCAGGACACTTCATCATGAGATCAATAATCCGCTTGCAGTGATATATCTTCATCTTACACTCATGAAAAAAAAGATCGC
>CAIVNT010000373.1 GCA_903907305.1 uncultured Ignavibacteriota bacterium | reverse complement strand
CTGCAGTCGGTTTTTGATTTTAGGATAAAACTGTTTTTATGCTTTTTCAGAGGATTCTGAAGCGTCGGACTCTTCCGTGGTTCCTTTGAGATCTTGCACTTCTACGCGGATTTCCTGCGCTTTACGCTTTAATTCCGCCATATGTTTGCGGACGCGTGTGCCGGCTGATTTATTGCCTTTATCGTAAAATTTGATGAAATCTTTCTCGAAAGTTTGAACCAATTCAACAAGTTCTGTAAAACGACTCATCATTACTCCTTATGTTTTGTAAAATAATTGTGCCAATTGCGTCTAAATATTGCCCGATTTCGCTAAATAGTCAAGAAATATTTCACTTGATAGCGCGATACAATTTCCGCCCGGATTTCAAATAAATGATCATTGCAATAACGCCTGAAGTTAATGTAACGATTAATCCTTCAGCAGTATAGAACATCGAATCTGTTGTAAAGAAAGAATCAGATTCATTAATCCGTGATATCAGCACAATCGGGGTAATCGTAATCAGACCGATCCGCAAAGAATAGCCAAGCCATACATTCCCCTTCCAAAGACTCACTATAGAAAGAAGAATGCCAAGGGAGAGGAAGAATAAGGCAAATATCCCACTCAGAGAAAGATCAATTGTCTCCGTACCAACAATGTCCGTCAGCATAAAGATCGCCCAAATTGTGCTCGTCAAAAAGATGGACCGAAATACCCCGAACGACCGCTCGAAAGATTTGAGCAGTATACCGCGAAATATAAGTTCTTCGATGAAAATTGATGTTATAGAGAAAACGTAAATCGCAGGTATATCAAATATCGTAGCAAGGACAAGCGTTGCTGCATTATCCATTTTATTGATCTTCACTTCAGATGAAGCAATGCCAATGCCAATGGTCACTGCGTAGATACAAAGAGGCACAAAGAAAAGAAGGATGTTTTGTTTCCAATCAAAAGAAAAGAATGAGAGTTGTGAAGGTACAAAGATCAATTCTTTCTTTCTATATGAAAGATAGAATAAACCAAACACTGCAACGATCTTCAGATCAATAAGGATCTCCCACACATAGAACTGATATTGGATCTTTAAAAAACTCAGCAGTCCGAATATCAATGATATCAGGATGAGGTACGATATTATGCGGAATATTTTATTTTGTTCGATCATGTATTTAAAAAATACTCTCTCGTCTTTTTGTGTCTATAGGAAAAAAGCATTTTTTGGATCCATCGAAAGATGATCAGATCAATGATTGTCCCGAGTAATCCAAACGGTAACTGATAGGAAAGTCGATCCATGAGAAAGACAGCATTATCTTTTTCGATGAAATGATGTTCATGTTTCCAGAATTTGAACGGCCCTCTTCCGGACTGCACATCAACCATTAAGGAGTCCGGTTCAAGTTTTTCAACGGTGACATCCCACGGAATCCAGTGCCCGAATTGCCGGATCTCTACAGTCATTCTGCTTCCCTCTACCATACGGTCAGGAACAAGACTGAACCGGACTTTAATAATCGGCGGGGTAACAACAGCAACGTTCACGAACTTCAGATGAAAGTCGCAAAGTTCTTTCTGGCTCGTCGGGATAGCGGAAATGAATTCGAGTGATGTCACTTAACCAACCAGAACGCTTCCGCCGTTAACATTCATGATCTCGCCTGTGATATGCCGGGACAGTTCGGAAGCAAGAAAAATGATCGGACCGGCGATATCGTCTGCCGTCGGGATCCGTTGTATCGGAATTTTTTTGCGCTCCAGTTCCTTATACTTCTTATCCGAAAAGACCGAATCATTCAGGTCGGTATCAACCCACCCCGGCGCGACTGAATTAACGTTGATGTTGAACGGTCCTAGTTCGGTAGCAATTGCTTTTGTAAAAGAGATCATTCCTCCCTTTGATGCTGCATAGTGCGAATGTTCAGCTTCACCGCGCTGTCCGGCAGTGCTCGAGATATTAATGATCTTTCCCGAATGCTGTTCCTTCATGAATGGCACAACCGCATTGCACATATAGAACATTCCATCGAGATTTACCTGCATCGTTTGTTTCCACACTTTTTCGCTCATGGAACCGATCTTTCCGTAGGTCCATATTCCGGCGTTGTTAACAAGAATGTCAATTTTTCCAAATTTTTTTATTGTCTGTTGAACAACTTTTTTAGCATTTTCCGGTTTGGAGACATCGGCTTTTATTGCTAACCCGTCTCGCCATTCATTCTTCACACTTTCGATAACTGCATTAGCGGCTTTTGCATTTTTGGTATAAGTGATGACAACATCGGCACCTGCCTTGGCAAACTGTATTGCGGCTGCGGCCCCAATTCCACGAGAACCCCCTGTAATTACAACAACTTGATTCCAAAGAGAGATCATAATTTCCTTTTAAGACAATTTGGTATGATTATTGAATAATAACAAAGTAAATATACAAAAAAGTATCTGCGTAGGAAATTTTTATTGTTTAGACAAAATAGGTTTAACTTAGTCCAATTTGCGTTTTTCGCAGAAATTCGTAACTATTCCTTGCCTGATCAGGAAAAATACTTTATATTTACTTAGATTAAGTCTAAATAAGAATTAATGGAACTCGAATTAGCCAAAGAAAACTTCACCAAGTATCTCAAATCCGGGAGTTACAGGATCACGCCTGAACGTTTCATGATTCTTGAAGCGGTAATGAATTACGGCGGGCATTTTGATGCTGATGAACTTTTCTTCCAGATGAAAACTGCAGGACAGAAAGTATCCCGAGCAACAGTCTACAATACATTGGATCTTCTTCAGGATTGCGGACTGATCTCAAAATACCGTTTCGGCGAGAATCATTCTCGGTATGAAATTGCATTCGGGCGGCCGCATCATCATCATCTGATCTGTCTTGAGTGCGGAGACATCATCGAGTTCGTGAATGACAAAATCGAGAAAGTGCAAAAAGAAGTGTGCGAGACGAACAAGTTCACCGTTCAAACAACAACTCTTCAGATCTTTGGAGTCTGTTCAAAATGCCAAAAATGAAACTGAAAACATTAGCACAAACACCGGCCGGAACAACCGTGACCATCTCCCACCTGGATTCACATCCGGACACCTGCAACCGTTTGCGTGAAGTCGGGTTCTGCGAAAATGCAACCATACGGCTAGTGTCATCCGGATCGTCCCAATTGATCTGTGAGGTATGCAACACTAGGATCGGATTGAACTACACAACTGCAAACGCGATCGTCGTCTTGCCCAGCAAAGAGTAATCACGAGTAGAATTTAGAATTGTTTGTGCAGCATTTATGAATGCAGTCTCCCCCAAAAAATCTTTGCGCACCATCGCCCTCATTGGAAATCCTAATTGCGGCAAAACCACACTCTTTAATGAATTGACCGGCCTGCGGCAAAAAGTTGGAAATTATCCGGGAGTCACAGTCGAGAAAAAAGAAGGAAGGATCCTGATCGGATCGGAAGAGATCATCGTCCTTGATCTACCGGGCACCTATTCTCTGTCTGCAAATTCACCGGATGAAAAAGTAGTGACGGATATCCTCTTTGGAAGAATTCCCGGTACACCCCCGCCGGAACTGATCATTTTCGTTGCGGATGCGACCAATCTTGAGCGTAACCTTTATCTGCTCAGTCAGATTATCGATCTTAAAATTCCGACTGTCGTTTCATTGAATATGATCGACCGGATCAATGAAGCAGGTATTGCCATCGATACGTCAATGCTTCGGAAAGAATTCGGAGTTCCCTTCATTCCAATGGTTGCAAGCAAAGGGATCGGAACAAAAGAACTTCTTTCTGCTTTTGAACAACTTCCTCCGATTGCGGATGTTATCCGGCAATGGCAATTACCAGAGCCGGTACGCATTGAACATAACGAACTTGTTTCAATTCTGATCGCGAACGAGAAGATGTCGGAACCTGCAGCATTTCATGAAGCGCAATTGCTCCTCTCCACTCCGAAAGATGTCTCTTCATTTTCAAATGAATATAACAGTGAGACACTGAATCATCTGCAACAAGACCATAGTAATTTACAATTGACGGGAGTTGATCGGCATTCAATCTTCGTGGAATCGCGATTCCGATGGACCAATGCAGCCTATAAAAAGAGTGTACGACATACCACGCCACGCCACCAAAATACCATTCATGATTCTATCGATGCAGTGCTCACGCATCGCATCTGGGGATTTGTCATCTTTTTTGTCCTGATGGCAGTGATGTTTCAAACAATTTTCACGTGGGCCAATTATCCTATGGAATTGATCGGTTCTGCGTTCGATATGCTTGCTCGATCGGTTTCCACCGTCATTCCGGAAGGTGATCTTCAAAGTCTTATCGCACGTGGCATTATCGGCGGAGTCGGTGCTGTCGTTACATTCCTCCCACAGATTCTGTTCTTATTTCTTTTCCTCGGCTTTCTTGAGGATACGGGATATATGGCACGGGCAGCTTTTATTATGGACCGGGTGATGAGTAAGGTGGGACTGCACGGAAAATCATTTATTCCCTTGCTCTCCTCTTTCGCCTGTGCAATCCCCGGGATCATGGCCACACGAACGATCGAAAATCAGCGGGACCGTCTTGTAACAATTCTTGTCGCTCCGCTGATGAGTTGCAGCGCTCGTCTGCCGGTATTTTCATTGTTGATCGCATCATTCGTTCCGAATGTCCTGTTATTCGGATTTATGAGTCTACCGGCGGTGGTATTGATCTCCATGTATCTGCTCGGGTTGATCACTGCACTGCTGACTGCAAGAGTATTGAAGAGCACAATTCTTAAAGGACCAAAGCCTGTCTTCATAATGGAATTGCCTCCATACAGAATACCGTCATTGAAGAATACATTCATTCACATGTGGGAACGGTCACTGCTCTTCCTGAAGAATGCCGGAACGATCATTCTGGGGGTATCGATCGTGTTGTGGTTCCTCGCAACATATCCGAAGATGGCCCAAGGAACATCATCCGAAAAACTTGCACACAGTTTTGTGGGACAAGCCGGACATGCAATCGAACCGGTACTGAAACCATTAGGATTCGACTGGAAGATCGGGATTGGAATCATCAGTTCGTTACTGCAACGCGAAGTGTTCGTTGGAACACTCGGCACAATCTATAATATAGAGCATGCCGATGAAGCGAATGCAACACTGAAAGAGCAGATGCAAAAAGAAAAAGATCCCGTCACAGGATTGCCGACTTTTTCACTCTTAACAGCACTCTGTATCATGGTCTATTACGTACTTGCAATGCAATGTTTATCCACCGTGGCAGTCGTGCGCAGAGAAACGAATGGATGGAAATGGCCGGCAGCGCAATTCGTTTATATGACGTTGCTGGCGTATGCCGGAACCTTTGTGACCTATCGGATAGGATTATGGATATTATCGTAACATACTGGCAGGAGATTATCTCACTTTTGATCGTGTTACTGACGATCGTACTCATGACCCGGTCAGTGATGCGTACAAGTCGATACAAGAAAGAATGCAGCACATGTGCTTTGGTGGAGATCCAAACGAAGAAACATTCCACAACACATCAGTAAAATAAAAAAAGCGCATCACCAGATTCCCTCGCCAAAGGTATAGTGATACGCTTGAACATCAAGAGCACATTGAGGTACTCTTTCGGTCCGCAAGATAAAGAACCTCTCTTCGTCAAGCAACCGAATTTTCCCTCGATGATGCCATATACTGAAACCAACATCGGGAGCATCCGTCATGAGATATTTTCTTCTACTCTCTTTTTCATTAATACTTTCACTCTTGACACCGGAGCGGACACTCTCCAATGAGCGGCGGTTCGGATACACTTACGAATCATCCGTCCTCCCTGCCGGTGCACGTGAATTAGAACTTTGGAACACCGACAGACGCGGACGGGAGTATCTCTATCATCGGCTGGATCAACGGATCGAATTTGAATTCGGTGTGTCGAACAATCTGATGTCCGCATTCTATCTGAATACCACCACGCGCACCAATGACAGTAATAATGAACTTGCCGGCGGCGGAAAATCTTCCTCTATCGAAGTCAGTATCTCCAATGAATGGAAATATAAATTGATGGACAGAGTTGCGGATCCTGTCGGATTCTCGTTTTACGGTGAAGCGACACTCGGTACCGACAACATTGAATTGGAGACAAAGGTGATCTTTGATAAGCAGTTTCAGCAATTGCTATGGGCAGCAGATATCACCGGTGAATACGAAGCATTAACGGACATTGTCAAAGGAACAGAGACCGTCTCCAAAGAATTGAAGATCAAACCGGGTATTGCTCTAGCCTATATCGCCAAAAATGGCTTAGGAGCTGGTATCGAACTCCGCAATGATAATATTCTCATCGCCGGTAGTTTGAAGCACTCTTCCGTGTTTGTTGGGCCGACACTTTCATATTCCTCTGAACAGATATGGTTCACGCTCACATTCATGCCGCAAGTGCACAGTTTTAAGGGAGGAACAACCG
>CAIVNT010000372.1 GCA_903907305.1 uncultured Ignavibacteriota bacterium | reverse complement strand
GCAGGCAGGTCGGCATGCGCCGAAGGATTTATTAGCAGCGACATCTTGCTCAGCATGAACATTATTATTTGCAATATTATTTTTTAGAAACAGCACTAGTTAGAAATCCTAACGATTCAAGTCATGAAGAAGAATACAAAAAGGAAAATATAATGAGCAAAATAATTAAATTTGGAGAAGATGTAGAAGGTTATACCATTCCCGTCTTAAATGAACGGGAAATAAGAGCAGCAGCAGGGATACTATTTGTAATGATGTTTATTTCTATTCAGACAGCTGCAACTAAGGGAGACTTTTTACTGTTAAAGTATGCTGTTATTATTTTCCTTACAGATATTGTTATCCGTGTTTTTGTTAATCCCAAATATTCTCCATCCTTAATAATTGGTCGTTTGATTGTTGGGAATCAAGTTCCGGAATATGTTGGGGCTCAACAAAAAAAGTTTGCATGGATAATTGGTGTAGTGTTAGCAATAACAATGTTTGTTCTCCTCGTCATTGTAAATTCATTTAGTCCAATAACAGGACTTATTTGTTTAATATGCTTAATCTTCTTATTCTTTGAATCGGCGTTTGGAATATGTTTGGGATGTAAATTATATTCAATGGTGTATAAAGAAAAAGCTCAATACTGTCCCGGTGAAATATGTAATGTAACAACAAAACAAGATATTCAGAAAACATCCAAAGTTCAGATGATGATCGTTGTTGGATTTTTCGTATACATTATCCTTACAGTCATTTTGTTTAATGATACTTTTAGTAATAAGCCATTTGACCTGTTTGGAATTGGGACATCTTCACAAACTAAATGAAAGATCCATTGAAGGTTTTGTGATATAGTCCATCCCATGTGTAACGTAGATGGAGTCCTTCTATGGAAAATCTTTTTGAAGATGGACTCTATCGTATATATATTTGAAATAATATGAAATTACAATCACTCTCAGATCTTTCTCTGCTTCTTTCTGATGAAGAGAAAAAGAAATACGAAAAGACCGAACTGAAACAATCGAAATCTCACGATGGTAAAGGACGCTCTCTTCGTGTGTATATTGACCGGAACGGCCGAAAGGGAAAGTCGGTGACGATCGTTTCCGGACTTCAGCACAATCCTGATACGATGGAAGATATCGCTCGGGCATTGAAGAACTATTGCGGTGCGGGCGGAACAGTGAAGGACGGGAATATTGAGATCCAGGGAGAACAGATAGTGCGAGTGAAAGAAAAATTGACGCAATTGAATTATTCGGTAAAGTGAGTGACAAACCTTCCCATTGAACATATCCTGCCGGACCTTCGAACTGCCTTACACCATTCAAACAATGTCATCCTTACTGCTGAACCGGGAGCGGGTAAGACGACGGTTGTTCCTATCTCTCTGTTCCAGGAAACGTGGCTGAATTCCCAAAAGATCATTATGCTTGAGCCGAGAAGGATCGCAGCGATCCGTTCGGCGGAATATATGGCGGAGCAACGGGGAGAGCGTGCCGGTGAAACGATTGGATACAGGATACGCGGTGAAAGCGTCGTCGGAAAGAAGACGCGACTTGAAGTTGTGACGGAGGGGATCCTGACGAGAATGCTGCAGCACGATGCTTCATTGAACGGTATTGGGATGTTGATCTTTGACGAATTCCATGAACGGAGTATTCACGCTGATCTCGGTCTGGCATTAGCGCTTGATGTTCAGCAGCATCTGCGTCCGGATTTGAAGATCATGATTATGTCGGCAACCATCGACAGTGCCTCAATTTCGGCGATGATGAACAACGCTCCGGTCATTTCCAGTAAGGGAAGAACGTTTCCCGTCGCAGTCCGGTACCTGCCGCAGATGAATACCGGACCGATCGAAACCGCTGCAGCCAATGCAGTCGTCCGTTCGTTACGGGAGGACACGGGAGATATTCTGGTCTTTCTTCCCGGTCAAAGAGAAATACTGAAGACAGAATCTCTGTTGCTGCAAAAGGAACTTTCCGCAGATATCCATATTCATTCGTTGTTCGGTGAAGCGTCGTCGGAGCAGCAAAGGAATGCACTCCGCACAGCGTTGCCGGGAACACGTAAAGTGATCCTCGCTACGAATATTGCTGAAACGAGTCTGACGATCGACGGAGTCCGTATTGTGATCGATTCGGGACTTTCCCGAACAGCTGTTTTCGATCCACGACGTGGGATGACGGGACTTGTCACCGTTCCTGTTTCGCAGGCATCAGCCGAACAGCGGAAAGGACGCGCCGGCCGTCAATATGAAGGAATCTGTTATCGGCTCTGGCCTGAGCATCAACAAGCAAATCTGCCACAATATCCTATGCCGGAAATATTATCCTCCGATCTTGTTCCGTTGGCCATGGAACTTACCCTTTGGGGAGATGGTGAAGCGAAGACGTTGAAGTTCCTCGATCCGCCGAATCCCGGATATCTCTCTATGTCCCGCGAATTGTTGAAGTATCTTGGTGCACTGGACCGCGATGGAAATCTTACACCGCATGGATGTGCGATTGGAGCGTTTCCGGTTCATCCTCGTATTGCGCATATGCTCATCAAAGCAAAAGACATTGGTTGTGGAAATCTTGCCTGCGAACTTGCAGCTCTGCTCGATGACAGGGAAGCTGTGCGCGGGAAAGGAGAGACCGACATCGATCTGCACCTTCGGTATGAACGTGTCTTTGGAAAGATCCGGTCTTCAGCATTGCTTCCTAAACGGATCGCTGAGCTGGTGAACCGTTTGAGAAGGATGCTCGATCTCCCGTCCGGTCAGGAGAGACAGCAGTCCGACAGACTTGGACTGCTGCTCGCATTCGCATATCCGGAGAGGATCGGGAAACGCAGGACCGGGGAAAGATATCAGCTCGCAGGAAATATGGTCGCATCACTGCCCAAGGGGAGTGCAATGTCCCGGCATGAATTCCTTGCAGTCGGCGATGTGGATGGTGCCGGCAGCGATATCAAGATATTTCTTGCAGAACCTCTAACGAAGGATGAACTACTGGAGCATTTCTCTGAACAGATCGAAGTGAAGAAAGAATTTGTGTGGGATGAAAAAAGTGTATCTGTTTCATCAAGAACTGTTTCACGTTTTGGATCACTCGAGATCGCAGAACGATTCCACGCACCGGATCAGGATGATGCAAAAGAATTGATGATCGCTGCAGTGAAAAGTAAAGGGCTTGCAGTGCTGCCGTGGAGCAGGGAATCGGAAGAGTTTCGGATGCGGAGCGAATGGCTGCGAAAACAACAGATCATCCACGACTGGCCGGATCTATCGGATGCTCATTTGCTCGCAACGCTGAACAATTGGCTCTCTCCATTCTTGAATGGAATAGTGCGCTTGACACAGTTAAGCAAACTTTCAATGCAGGATATTCTACGGTCGCTGTTTTCATATCAGCAGATAAAAGATCTGGAACGGCTGGCGCCATCACATCACACTGTCCCCACAGGATCATCCATTGCGCTCGATTACTCAGCGGAGCAGCCGGTGCTTGCGGTGAGAATACAGGAGATGTTCGGTGAGACCGATACACCGACAGTTGCCGGTGGTCAGCGAAAAGTTCTTTTGCATTTATTATCTCCGGCCCGCAGACCGCTTGCCGTTACGCAGGATCTACCGAGTTTTTGGAAAAATGCATATCTGGAAGTGCGAAAGGATATGCGCGGACAATATCCGAAACATTACTGGCCGGAAAATCCTTTGGAAGCTGAGCCGACACGCAGGACAAAAAAAGCACAGGATAGAATAGATAGGAAAGACCATAAATAGAGTGGAACGGATATAACGATGAGCAGAACAAAGAATCCGATGGGTTTTCATTTTAGCTTCTGATTCTTCGTCTTCGCTATCTTGCCCGCCTATGGCGGGCGCTCAGACTCAGAATGGCATTGAGTAAAGTTTTCAATATAAATTAGAACCGCTTGAAAGAATATCCCCGCTGTTTCAACACGCCGATCAAAGAATCCAACTTAGAATAGAATTTATCTTTTCTCTTGCTGTCTGTTCCGATGTGTGAGAGCAGTATGAATCCGTTCAATCCATTCGTTGATGATGCTTCGTACTGCAATATTTTTGTGGCGATGGAATCGGCAGAGCGGTAATTCGTCATATCCGGTGTGGTATAATCGGCATTAGATGTTGTCCCGGGTGTGAAGTTGAACAGTTGTAATCCAAGTCCTTTGCTCCAGTCCGTGATCGTTTGATTATACCACTCGAACGGAGGGAGGAATATCCGTGCATCACTTGACGCAATACCGAATCTTTTCATTTCGAGATAATTATTCTTCAGATCTGTCTCGAATTCAGATTTGCTCAGTAAAAGAGAATCACGTGATTCCCAGGAAGCGTACAGCAGATGTTTATCCGAATGGGCACCGAGATAATGTCCATCCTTTTTAAGTCCTTTGATGATGCTGGTATAAGATTTGTTCCTGTAAAAGTCTCCAGTGAAAAAGAATGATGCTTTAATTTTCTGTTTTGTAAGAACAGAAGTAATGGTCTTTGCACCGTCAGCAAATTCATGTCCGGTAAAGACAAGATAGATCTCTTTTTTTGTTGTATCCATTCTTGTGATGCCACCGTGATCCGTAATGGAATTACGGTTGGATCGGTCCTGCTCCTGTTCCAATGAGGAAAGATACATAGTGAGACCTGCTGTCCCATCCATTGTCGGTTCATTATTTGTATAATCTCCCCAGTCGTCATGATATACTGCAAGATCGGATTGGAATTCTGCGTATGGATCGATCTTCGTCAGTTGGATATATTTTTTATGCTGAGCGAAGATAGATGAACGGACAGGGCCGTCAACCAAACCTCCATTGATCGGCAGATTGTAGACATGAGTGAATGCCGAATGCGGATCGGAAGGAGAATCTCCATTCGCAGGCAAACCGACGATCATACTTGTCCCCCAGGGGTTACAGCCAAACAGCCAGTCACGGAGTGATGATTCCATCTCGACATAGGTAGAATCATTCGACAGTGTCCGATAAAGATACAGTTGCTGCAGAAATGAACTGACCAGATTATTTGAACACCAGATGAACGGTATCCCAAACTGGAACGGATTATTCATCCCTTTCGTGTAGACTCGATCGATTCCTTCACGGAGAAATGAAATGAATTGTTTTGAGTTCTTTGCAGAAGCAGATGCAATTTCTGCATGCCCGAGATTGGTAAACGGATACCATTGATAGTGACGTGCTGTATCGGCTCCCATCCACGGTGTGACCGGTTCACGGCGGCCGTACATAACCGCTTCGGTAAGATAATGTTTATTTCCGGTCACCATAAATAATTGCGTGGCAGCAAGTTCAACGTCATCCACCCAATTATCCTCTTCGTAAAAATAGGGAGCACGGCAGGGTGCGGTTTGTGAAACGCCGGGATGGGTAACGGCATAGTCATACGCTTGAATAGCTTTCTGTCGAATCTCATCACTGAACTCCGGAAAGTATTTCTTTAACACTTCCGAACCGAGCGCAAATGAAGAAGCAAATTTTGCTACAGTGGATGCTGAACCGGTCGTTCTATTCTTATACTGATACACTCCTTGGGGTTTTCCATTAATAAAATAGACCGGACGTTCTTTCCCTTTTCCATAGTTCACTGTATCTTCCGTCGGCAACCGAAATCCTCGATGGTCTCTGTCGTCCGCGATCTGATTAAAATACATTCCATCGATTGGATTCATTTTTACCAGCCAGTCCAATCCCCATTTTGCTTCATCGAGCACATCGGGAATTCCATTCTTTCCCGCACGTCCGTTTGAAGAGAATGCATCGCCGAAAGAATGCGGATGAAGTTGAAAGGCGTAGAGCAATTGATAGACCGCAGTTGCAGAAGTTGTGACATACTGCAGATAATCGGACGCATCGTGCCAGCCTCCCGAGACATTGATGTGCGTTGAGTCTAAGGAGGGATGGTAAATAATGAAGCCGTCGTTGGTATGGCAAGCATCGTTCAGGGAAGGATTGAAACCGCTCCTTTGCTGACGCATATATTGAAGGAGGTAATCGGAAGAACCGTTGTATATTTCGGAAGAAATGGCGAAAATGGGGGAACGAACTCCTGCGACTTTAACATAAAATGAGCCGTAACGACGGACAGTGGAGAAATCTAATCGATATGAGGCGGAAAAGGGACCATAAGGACCTGTTTCCTTTATCCGGTTGAACGTAGTGATCAATTCGTCCGTGAGCGCATTGTGGATACTGAATGAAGCAGGCTGAGGGAGGTTTGATGTAGAAACGAGGACCGCAATTTTCCGCGAGTCGGGCAAGTATCCCAGTTGATTCACTCTGATCCATTGTTGAGCAGTGAGGATGGATGGCAGCAACAGGATGATCCAAAATGCATTTTTCATTTGTTTGGCCTCAGTTTTTTAGTGAACTTTAGTTAAAATGAATAATCAATCCGCCAAAAGCAAAATCGAAATACCGGTGATGAACGACCACTACAGAGAAATCGGGGGAAAGAGTTTCGGTCACGAATGAAAAAGATTTTTCCCTCATTTATCAGACCATCGCTACGGCTTAGACTCTTTATTTTCTTTTCGAGTGTCGTCGGAGTGTTCTCGATTTTCCTCTATTATTATCTATCGAAGCAATTCCAGGAAAACATCCTATCGTCGGAATTATCAAAAACGATCAGTGTTACGAAACTCGTCGAATCCACTGTCTCCATCCCGTTACGTCAAAACGATACATCCGGCATAAAGGAAATATTCTCTTCTCTTCGCCGGGAATATGACATCACATACATTGTCCTGTTGAATGAACACGATGATGTTATTGCTGGATTCAATACGGACAGCGCTGCCCTGCATCGCTATCGTGAATCAACGGAGGGAAACATTGTGGATATTGACCATGGGTTGATCAAGACGAAAGGATCTATTCGATCTGCGGGAACTGAAATAGGAACTATCCATATCGGTTTCTCACTTCGCAGTGCATTTGCTGAGTTGAACGTTCAGCGTCGGGAACTCGCATGGATCAGTACAATCCGTCTGCTCATCGGTGCTTTTCTGGTGTACATTCTGACGTTGATCGTTCTTCGTCCGATCAATACAATGATGGACAGGTTTATCTCCGTTGGTAAAACCGAGATCTTTTCTCAAATGCAAACGACAGGATATGAGGAGATCGACCGGTTCGTCGGATCATTCAATGCCATGGTGGTAGATCTTAAATCAATGCAGGAGGAATTGCATTCCGTTAACAGAACGCTTGAACAGCG
>CAIVNT010000371.1 GCA_903907305.1 uncultured Ignavibacteriota bacterium | reverse complement strand
TGACGAGAAAGAATAGAATAATCATTGTCCGAAACCACCATGTCATCCAGAACGGCGGCAGCACGGTGACCAGAATGGAAGCTCCGACGGTATTCCAAACGCCGTCATTATTGGAAGCGATCACACGGAAGGTCCACTCTCCCGGCGGGACCGTCGGATAATACGCCGTTCGCCGCTGCCCGGCATCAGTCCATGTTTTGTCGAATCCTTCAAGCTTAAAACGATAGCGGACCTTTGATGGATCGGAGTAACTCAGAGCTGCATAGTGGACGGTGAGGATCGTACTATCATATGAAACGATGATCGGACGGTCACTGGGAACTTCCTCTCCCTCGACCAATATCTGTTCGATCACCACCGGCGGTATGACGGTATTATGCTGTACTGCACGTGTCGCTACAACCGCAACGCCGTTCACTGTCGGGAAGAAGATATTCCCGCTGTCATCCCGGGCGATAGAAGGCTGGAATCCTCCGTTCGTTTCCGCTGAGACCATACCGTCGTGCATTCCGTATGCATAACTCTGTACGGTCTGTCTTTTTCCGTCAGCAAACGCATTCAGTTCATCCTGCAGGACCGAAAAGATGCCGCGGTTGCATCCGAACCAAAAATTTCCCTGTCCGTCATCGACGATATGAGAAATGATATTATCGAAGAGTCCGTCCTTACTTGTGATAACGGAATGTAGACCGTTTTTGAATCGGACAAGACCGCCGCCGTAAGTACCAAACCACATCGCTCCGGCGGAATCACGGTGGATGACTCGGACATACCGGCTGCGAAGTATGCTGCTGTCCGCAGCTGCAACAAGATCGAACGGAGTGATCTTCAGGTTTTGAATGACGGCAACACCGTCAGCCGTACCGATCCATAATTTTCCGTGGGGAGTTTCGGTAATGGTGCGGACATCATTGGATGGAAGTCCCTCGTTCGTCGTGAACTGTGTGAACCGTTCTCCATCGAAGCGAAACAGGCCGTTCAAACATCCGATCCATAATATTTTTTTGGAATCCTCAAGAACGGACCAGTCACAAAGATTGATGAGATATTTGTTCATCTCGGAATAGAATGCCCGCCCGTTCCTCCACTCATACACGCCGCCGCAATTTGTTCCAAAGATCATCGAGCCGTCCCGGCGGCGTACAAGCGAAAGCATTTTCCCCTCTGCCAAACCGAGTTCGGGTCCGATGGTGGAGATGACGGAAGAGTTCATGCGAAAAAGGCCCATCGCCGATGTACCGACCCAAAAATTTCCTTCACGATCCTGAGTAATGATAGAGAATTCTTTGTCAAGTTTTCCGTCGATCGTTCTCACCGGATCGAAACGTTTTCCATTCCACCGGCAGAGACCGTTGAATGCCGTCACCCATAATGCCCCGCTGCGGTCCACAAAAAATGAACGGATATTGCCGGAGGGGAGTCCATTTTTAATGCTGAAGCGTGTCGTATCGCCGGGCCCGATCCGGAGGATGCCGTCTCCCATTGTGCCGATCCAATACGTTTGTGAACCCGCAGGATATTCCGTGAAGTCGATGATCTGATTGTAGAGCACATCGGAAAGGTCCATCACCCGGACAATGGAATCACCGAGAGTCCTCAATACCTCGCGGCGATGCACAAGCCAGACACCGGACGGTTCGCTCACCGCTCGAGAGACCAGCACGGGATCGGTCGATACGTGAACGGGGAAGAATTGATCTTCGGTAAAACGATACGGTTTTCCGTCGGCGGTAGCCCATATCGTTCCGCGGGCATCTTCCGCCATCATGGACGGGGAATACTGGCTCGTGCCGTTATCGATAATGTAGGAGGTGAAATGATTTCCGGTTTTCCGCAGAACGCCGTTCTCCGTAGTGCACCATAATGAACCAGCGCGGTCTTCCAGCACATTGAGGATGCGGTCGGAACGCATGCCGGGCGTATTGGAGCGGTCATAGACGTCGAAATCTATTCCGTCAAAACGGACAAGACCGCCGAACGTTGCCAGCCACAGATATCCCTCCTTCGCATGAACGATACCATTCACGGAACTTTGCGGAAGACCATTGTCCATGGTCCATTGCTGTGAGACGAATTTACATGCAGGATCGGATTGAGTGTATGCGGCAGTGAAAACGACAGCACTACATATAATGATGAGAAAAGAATTGTTCCTGAACATGTTCTCTTGGGTGTGCAATGGTCGATTGCAATTATGGAACGTGAGCAATGAGCGGAGCTTGATGCAGTGACAGATCTGTAGAACGGTAAGACAAACACCGTTCTCATCAAAACTGTCTTATTTCACTGAAGAATATGGAAGTTTTTTTTCGGTATGTCAATGCGGAAGATGAATTAGTTCAGAATAATTATGTGCGGTACGTTGCATTTTTCAACAGCGGCACTCGAAAAATTCATAGAGGAGATTCATTGCGTATACGCGGGGGCATAGTTGCCACGCACTTTATAAGTTGCGTGGCAACTTCTGATTATTTCATCAAGAGCAGTTTCTTTGTTGCACTGTACGCTCCTGCACGGAGTGTGTAAAAATAGATACCGCTTGAGAGTGCTGAACCGTTGAATTGAACGGTATATGATCCTGCATCTTTCGTTTCATTCACCATCGTTGCAACATCTCTGCCCAGAGCATCATAGACGCTCAATGTTACGTGGCTGTTCGCTGCAATTTGATAATTGATCGTTGTAACAGGGTTGAAAGGATTGGGATAATTCTGATCAAGACTGAAATACACCGGCAAATCATTTAAAGTACCTTTCACAGAAGTGATCATTTCCGAAAACGATCGTTTCCAAACACCTCCGCCATATGTTCCTGTAAACAGATTTGTGCCGATAGCTGAAAACGACAAGACATAACTGCTCGGCAATCCTGTCGCGACCGATGTCCAACTTGTACCATTATTTGTTGAAAGAAAAACTCCGCCATTAAAAATTCCGGCAAACAGATTTGTTCCGCCCGAACCGTTAGGGGCGGCAAAAATGGCATTCACTTGAGCGTTCTCAATGCCGGCATTCGCGGCTGTCCAACTTGTTCCATTATTTGTCGTGAGGAAAACGCCGCCGGAATTAGTCCCTGCAAAAACATTTGAACTGCCCACTCCGTTGGGAACGGCAGTAAGTGTATTCGCGTACGTCGCCGTTAATCCGGTGTTCACTGCCGACCAATTTGTTCCGTTATTTGTTGAAAGAAAAACGCCAACACCGGTCGCCGCAAAGAGATTCGCACCATTAACTGCAAGAGAATTCACAACAGTGTACGTTAGACCGGTATTGATAGGACTCCAACTTGTTCCATTATTCGTTGAACGGAACATTCCGCCGTTCGTACCGGCAAAGATATTTGTCCCGATGGCAGCAAACGTTGAAACAAGCGCGGTTGCTATTCCGGTGTTCGCCGCATTCCAACTGCTTCCATTATCCGATGACATAAATACGCCGCCATTTGTACCGGCAAAGATATTTTTGCCGAGGGACATCAGCGACTTGATCGCTGTGTGGGTAAAGCCGTTGATGTTCGTTAAACCCGTATTGACCGCCGTCCAACTTGTTCCGGTGTTTGTGGAAAGAAATACGCCGCTGCCGGTGTAATCACCCGCAAATAATCTCCCGGAAGAATCTGATGCAAGGGCATAGTTGGTAGTATTCATGAGACTCGGTTTCACCGAACTCCACTTTGCTCCGTTGTTCGATGAAATGAAAACTCCAAAATTGGTGCCGGCAAATAGATTTGTGCCGGAGACAGCAATCGCATTCACGTAACCGCTCGTCAAGCCTGTGTTGACGGAAGTCCAACTTGTGCCGTTATTCGTGGAAAGAAAGATGCCAAGCGTGCCCGGTGTTCCGGCAATGAGGTTGGAACCACCGACACCGTTGGGGATCAATGCAAGAGAGGAAATTGAATAGGTTGTCGTTGCGCCTGCCGTCCAGGTGGTTCCGTTATTTGTTGAAATAAAAATACCCCCATCGATACCGGCAAACAGCATTGTTCCGTTCGAAACAATAGCACTGACATTTTTATAGGTTAAACCGTTGTTCACAGCATTCCAATTCGTTCCATTATCCGTGGAAAGGAAAACACCGCCGCTATACGTACCTGCAAAAAGATTCGAACCGCCTGCTCCGTTTGGCACCACCGTCAGTGCTTTAATCAAAGGATATGGCAAGCCTGTACTTGCCTTTGTCCAATTGGCGCCATTGTCTGTGGATAAAAAAACACCGACATTCGTTCCCGCAAAAAGAGTTGTTCCTATCACAGCTAACGAGTTCACAACGCCGCTCGTCAGACCAGTGCTCACTTTAGTCCAACTGGTTCCATTGTTCGTCGAAAGAAAAACACCACCGGCAACTCCTGCAAACAGATTTGTTCCGTTGAACATGAGCGAGTAAACATTTGTGATCGATGATAAGCCCGTGCTGACCGATGTCCAACTTGTCCCGTTGTTCGTTGAAAGATATACGGTGCCGTCAGAAGTCCCCGCAAAAAGATTTGATCCATTCACAGCAAACGACAAAACATTGCCGCCGGCAGGTCCGCTTGCCTGTGTCCATTGAGCGTGCATAATATTTGTGTAATTGATCAGTCCATACACAATAAACAAAAAACTGAAACGATGGATACGGAAGAATATATTTTTAATGGTATTGCTCCTTTAGTGACCGATGAATGATTGTGACCAGGTAATTGATGTTACAAAGAAAGATGTTTTTTATGGAATGATTCGATCTGCGATCTCATAGAGCGAATCATCAGAAATAGTTGATCCGATGAAATTATTTAAGAAGCATCATCCGTTTTGTCGCTGAAAAATTGCCGGCGTGCAGCGTGTAGAAATATATCCCGCTGGAGAGTTTTGAAGCATCAAATTGAACTGAATACGTTCCGGCACTCTTCACTTCATCCACCAACATTGCTGCTTCTCTTCCCAGAATATCAACCACTTTCAACGTTGCATAGCTGTCAGTGGAAAGCTGGTATCTGATAGATGTGGTCGGGTTGAATGGATTGGGATAGTTCTGTGACAGCGAAAACCCTTCGGGAATTTTCTTACGCTCGGCAACTCCTGTCAACGCCTGCCATGTTCCCGATACTTTTACGGGTAGAGTATAATATTCCGTATTGGTACCGTTTCCAAGCTGGCCATGATAATTGTATCCCCACGCCCACACCGTGCCGTCTTTCTTCACAGCAAGCGTATGCGTTCCGCCGCCGGTTACAGAGACAACGCCGGACAAATTTTTTACTTGGGTCGGATGATATTCATAGACATCATTTGAATCAATGACCCCGTTCCCAAGTTGACCGGAAGAATTATTTCCCCACGCCCACACTGTTCCATCATTCTTCAAGGCGAGAGAATGCTGAAATCCTCCCGTAATGACGCTGATGCCGGACAGACCGCTTACCAGACGCGGAAACGTTGCCAACGCTTCCGTATTATTTCCCAATTGGTGATAAGTGTTGCTTCCCCACGCCCACACGCTACCATCGTTTTTTATTGCGTACGAATTGGCCGCCGTTGCGGCAATAGACTTGACGTTTGTAAGCTCAACGACCGGCTGCGGATAGTCCGCCTGAGAATTGTTTGCGCTTCCGAGTTGGCCGCTTTCATTATATCCCCATGCCCACACCGTTCCGTTCTTCTTTAGAGCAAGGGAATGAAACGATCCTGCAGCAATGGCAATCACGCCGGATATACTATCTATTTTCACCGGGACAGTATTCATACCGGTTCCAGTTCCGAGCTGACCGAAGATACCCCATCCCCAGGTCCATACCGTACTATCTTTTCTCAACGCAAGGCAATGATTTTCTCCTCCAGCAATGGCGATCACTCCGGAAAGACCGGCCACCTTTACGGGAAGGTTCTTATTAAGTCCATACGTATCATCTCCCAGCTCACCGTGTGTATTGAAACCCCAGCACCACACGGTGCTGTCGTTCTTCAAAGCGATGGAATGATTTCCTTCTCCGGCAATCGCGATGACTCCAGAGAGACCTTTTACGAGCACGGGAATATTCTTGTTATCAAACGTGCTGTCGCCAAGCTGGCCTGAGACATTGCTGCCCCATGTCCGTACGGTTCCATCCTTACACAACACAAGGGAATAATAATTTCCTGCGGCTATGATCTGAGCGGAAGCGAATGAATGAAAAAGGAGAAATGCAAAAAGAATAATGGTGATCATAGTTCCGGGATGCGCAGATGTTTTTTGGTGTCGGTTGTGGTTCAAGGGAATTGTTTCCTTTAGATAGTAATAAGGGTATTCACAATATTGCAGAGCGCCCCTCAATTCTTGTCCCGGGGATTTTTTACAGTTCAACAATACTATGGGTGCGATAGAAATTATTTTATGGAATAATATGCATATTATTGCAGACTATTTCGTCCGAATTTTACCCCGATACATCCCACTCTTTCGCAAAGCACAAATTGCGTTACAGATTTTGTTTTAGAGGAAACTGTATTTCTTCAATAGAAATCTTTGAAATATTAAACAATAGTGTCGTTGCCCCAAAGGGGTCACGTTGTAATGAGGCGATCCTGAGCGAAGCCGAAGGATTGCCAAATCAATCTAGATTTTCAATCAAAATAAATAGATTGCTTCGTCGCTTTGCTCTTCGCAGTGACTTTTTCAGAGGTCTCTCAATATTAACTATTGTTCGGCTGAAACCAGATACTTCGGTATCACCGCGGTATATCCCAGCAACTGCCCAAGCGTACCAAGTGTTGCCGCTATGAAATTTTGGACCGGGATGGAGATACTCGCATCATATCCGCCGTGCGATGCCAATAATTTTAATGTTACGGCCAATTGCAGCGGATGCTTCGGTCTTCCCCGCTCGTCACACAATCCGTCGCGAGAGAGTCCCGCCCGTGTTGCAAAGACTCCCATCACATCCTGCACTGCGGTCGGACTCACGCCACCGAAATCATCGCGCTGACGATAGACCAGTTCCGTCTCTCCCGCATTCCAGGGATGCATATGCGGCACACCGGGTGGCATAACGATGACATCACCCGTCTTTGCTGTTTTCTTTTCATCCCCAAGGATATACAACGCACTCCCCGAAATGATCTCGAATGTCTCCGTCCACGTTCGATGGAGATGTTTCGGAACATTGGCCTGTGCATGCGGAGGAAAATGATGTTCCAGCAGCCACCCTTTACCGCTGGTTTCTACTTCTGTTTCCTGAACGATCACTCTTACATGTGATCTTGAATCTTCAATGACAAATCCTGAACGGATCATATATTGCCCCTCGTTTTAGATGGCTAAAAACATTCAATTGAAAATCTGTGTAATCCCTGCCTGCCGACCGCGAAGCGACAGCCTTGGTGCATGCAGGTGTGGCAAAACAATCTTGCTGCATAGTTTCATTTTTCTTTTTCATAAATCTGAAGTATCGGAAGATACTAAAATCAACAGACATTGCAATCCGATTTGTGACGGCATTTTTTTCGCGGCTGCTGACGTGATGCACTCCTTTTACCTGTCATACGGATAGCATTATATCCTTTGATTCAGTATGTTCATTCCTATGAATGACCTTTCACA
This sequence comes from uncultured Ignavibacteriota bacterium, assembly GCA_903907305.1. Classification (GTDB taxonomy): domain Bacteria; phylum Bacteroidota; class Ignavibacteria; order UBA10030; family UBA8401; genus UBA8401. The sequence goes on along the minus strand of CAIVNT010000371.1, from coordinate 2,083 downwards.
ATACTGCGCCGATGGGACGGTGGCAGTGGAACGGATGGAACGGATCAATGAGAATGATCGGGTTGAACTTCGTGTTGTTTCCTTCGCTCCATCAGTCGATCATTCGAATCCTGTTATTGTATTCGTGGCGGGATGGATATCGCAAATGGATGCGTGGAAGAGTGTGCTCCGGGAAATGACGAAGGATTTTCCGGTGCTGTATATTGAAACACGGGAAAAGATCTCGTCCCGGATGAATGCCGATGCTGAATACAGTATCGAAGCGATCGGGGATGATATCATTCGGTTGATCGAACAATGGAAACTCCCTGCAAACGGATATGTGCTTGCCGGAAGTTCTCTGGGAGCCACAGTGATCGTAGAATCATTCCATTCATTGAAGTCACCCCCCGCCGCCATAGTGTTGATCAGTCCGAACGCTGTTTTCAGAGTTCCCTTGTTGTGGAAAGCAGCGATCGCATTATTCTATCCGCCGATGTATCTGGTCATTAGACCGTTCGTGAAATTGTATCTGAAGCATTTTCGAATGAACGTGACCGCCGATCCGGCGCAGTACACAAAATACAGCAATGCGCTGGATGCCGCGGATCCGTGGAAACTGAAAAAAGCCGTGATCGCCGTATCACGATATTCCATTTGGAACCGCCTTGGTTCACTGGATTGTCCCGTTCTGCTGATCGGAGCTCTGCAAGATCTGCTGCACGAACCGGGACACTTTCAAACGATCGCGGCGATGATTTCAAACAGTACCGTTGTTGATCTGAACACCAATGCGGAAACACACAGTCCGCGCATTGTCGTTGAGATACGAAATTTTCTTGTTTCGATTGTACCGTAACCATCGCACACTGTTCACAGGAGACATATGCGTAAAATCAAGATCATCCTTAATCCGACTGCCGGAATGAATTCGGCGAGCAAGAAGATTCCGCTGATCGAAAAATTATTCCTTCAGCACGACTTAGATTATGACATTGTGCTGACACTGCGCAAAGGACACGCTGCCGAGATCGCAGAACAGACGGACAGCAATGAATACGATGTGATCGTTGCGGCTGGCGGCGATGGCACATGCAACGAAGTGCTGAATGGACTGATGAAAGCAAAGAATTCGGGACTGGATATTCCGGCAATGGCTGCTCTCCCGATCGGCCGGGGAAATGATTTTCATTACGCGATGGGACTGCCGAACGGTCTTGAGGAGAATATCGGTATCATCGCACGGGGCCATCAGCAATCCATGGATGTGGGAATTGTGACCGGGGGTCTCTTTCCTCACGGCCGGTATTTCGGGAACGGCATCGGCGTGGGATTCTCAACGATCGTCGGTTTTGAAGCAGCAAAATTGAAGTTCATCCATGGATTTATCACGTACGTTGTCGGAGCGGTGAAGACACTCTTTCTCTATTATCATGCTCCCGATCTGATGATGGAACTGGATGAACAGGTCCTCCATCAACGCTCCATTGAAACATCAATTATGATCGGTAGAAGATTCGGCGGCGCATTCTTTATGGCCCCTTCCGCGGTGAATAACGACGGATTGTTCGATCTCTGCATTTCGGCGGATCCCCCGCGTCTTGCCATGCTCAAAGTAATGGCAAAATATATGAAGGGGACACAGCATACGAGTCCTCACGTTGCAACACGCCGCGCACGGAAAGTGGTGCTGACCGCAAAGGACGGTGCGCTGGCCGTACATGCGGATGGTGAAACGATCTGTGAAAAGGGGGACAGGATCGAGATCGAATGTCTTCCACGGGCGATAGAGATCGTTTGCTGACATATAGCAATAATTGTCTATGGCAAAGCCCCTAGGGGGTAGACCGCTAAGCCGCAACGGTGAATTAATCGTTTAAGACATCGGGAAGAAAACCATTTCAATACCACTCCAATGAACGCGACAATCTGGTAATACTCTTTTGTACCGCTTTGGGGGGACGCCGTGAGTGTAGAATGCAAACAACGGCAATTGCTGCAGTAACGAAATATAAGATGATATTCTAGTGCTGTTTCTAAAAAATAATATTGCAAATAATAATGTTCATGCTGAGCAACCTGCCTGCCGACAAGGCAGGGATGT